>JADHWK010000036.1 GCA_016783505.1 Candidatus Zhuqueibacterota bacterium
TGTTAAATAACCAGCATATCCCATCCGTCGTCAGCGATCTGATCTACCATTTCTAACTTGTTTCAAATAACGTTATCTGTTGATCTATTTAACAGGGCTGGCTAACTTATAAACTTCAAGATCTTCAAAAGAACGAATAACTTTATTATCACCCATTTTCAGAATTTTTTTCTTTTAATGACTTAATAACCTAATGACTAAATGACTAAATCAGGATGATTTTTTTGTGTTTCATTTTGGGGCTATTTATTTATACGGTAATCGTAGCCAGTTTTTCCGTCAGGCGTCAGTCAGGTTAGTCAGTTCCGTCAGGCGCCGGACTGATTCGCGGCCTTTTTAACCCTTTACAGTATTTTGTCAAAGAAATTCTCAATATCAGATCGGAATGCTTTGAAAACTGTGTCAATATTCATGGAGAAAAGAGCCAATTGCAGCTTTATCCCTATGAGTAGGAATTGAGGTACCAATTTCCTTCAAAGCGACCTGTATTTCCTGAACAATAACATCCAGATCGGAAAGGTCCGATTCGATCTCCACCTTTAGCAGTGAAATGTCATTTCGCTTCATAAAGCAGCATACCTTCTTTCACTATTCGTTTTCGTAAAGTTTTCTTAACTTCCTTTAAGTCTACAAGGTCTACCCTTTTTCCCATCGTTGATAATAGTCTACCAAGAACCTTGAAGAATCTATCAGGTGATATGCCTTCACAGGCCAAGTCAATATCAGAAAGTCGATGGTGCCTCCCAGCAACTAATGACCCGAATAGAAACACCCTTTTCACCCCGTATTCCTTTAAGACATTCACCGCGTCCTGCACTTCACTGCGGTCTGAATCCGTAAGTTGATTCTGGATTTCCATATTTTTCAAGCCGTTCATACGCTAATCATTACTTAATAACTTATTGACTTTATTGCTTAAAATACCACTTTGCACCAGGACATGCGGGAGTTGGTGCTGGTGGGGGAAAATTCAATTCTATTCCAGTCGCCGTGGGAGAGAGGATTGTTAATTGCTGATTGTCCCGAATGCTCGGGACTGACAGCTGAATCCATGATCCGTGATCCGGGATGAAATTGTGAGTTGAAAAATAATAAGAAAAGGCAACTAGAAAATAGGTATATTTTTTTGTTCTTCATTTGTATCTGTTCAATCAGATGGTAATCGTAGCCAGTTTTTCCGTCAGGCGCCGGATTGATCGGTTACGCTGCCCGCCCCGTTGAGTAGTAAAACTTACTCCACGGGGCCCGTATCGGCTTTCGGTGTTCGACAAAACCGGGCAATAAACGACTATGGTGGACTGTTACAAAATTAATTATAGGTGTTGTGATTTACCACTCTAATAATCCCAAGATCCTCAATAGCTTTAGGTTTATTTGGTTCATTATATCATGGCTTACGACGCCAAGCCTCTTAACTAACGACGCTTTTGTAATCGCTGTCAATGCGCCTAGCATGACCTTGGAGTCTTCTTTCAGTCCTCCAACTCCCTTTGGTAAGAGAACATCTTGCTGGTAGATAGCCTTTAATTTTTTAGTAGTAATGGGTGCTATTAAAACGAAAGGATAGTATTTATTTTCATTATCATCATCGCACTGTAATACTATAACCAGACGTGCCTTATTCTTCACCTCATGCGGGAACGAGAAGGTCGCTAAATATGTCTCCCCTCTTTTAATCCTCATCGTCTAAGCCTAAAGTTTTGGCAACTTCTTCCTGTGCAGACATCAGCTCCGGGTAAACCTCGGTTAGTTCCTTTCCGTATTCTCGATCAGCCTTGCGACCGAAGTCGAAACCTTTGGCTATCTTCTGATAATAATTTATAATGTTTTGTACTACCTTCTTCTCCATATCCTGCAAGAATACGATTACCACCTCTGATTCTGCTACATTTAACCTTTCATGGGGCACAGCCACCCCATTTCTATAAAAACCCTTTACCGCCAGAATAGCCATTTAATTTCACCCCCTCTCCACGCATTTCTGCTTTCGTTTGCTTTCAATTATCAATTTACAAAAATCAGTAGTAAACGTCAAGAGAATTTTCCTCATATTTATGTTTTTAATAACTTAATAACCTAATAACTAAATGACTAAAATCACACCAATGAGCGTTCCGGATCGAAAAAGCTGGTCTGCTATTCGATATCCACCATCCCGTAACCTTTCATTTCTTCTTCGCTCAAGCCCACATTGGATGTAAAATTTATCCAGTTCAAACTGTCCCCCACCGCAATCAGGGTTCCTCTTACCTTCAGTTTATAAAATCCATCCCCGGACGGGTCTGTCGAAAACCTAATTACCGCCCCCGGTTCTATGGTCAAGGTTACAGCTTCGGGAACTTCAACATCGCTGGTAACAATATAATGACGTCCAGACTCCCAGGTAGTATTTTCAGTTAAAGTACCACTTACTTGCCTCTCAGCTAACAAATTTACGGTTTGCAGTTCATAGTTGTTAGTTGATAGTGAAAGGTAGAAAATATAGTGGTAGCCAAAGCCGGATTTTTCGCAAACAACGATATAATCATTATAGGGAATATTTTCAAGTGAAAAGTTTCCGTTCTGCTCAGTAGTGGTCTCATATTCGGGGTAATGTGACCGATGATCGAATTCTGTTCGTTGAGAAATAATAACCCCGATGTTGGGGTATTCTTGATTTATGGCAACCATATCCGGATCGAGTCCAATGTGTTCGTAAAGGGAAATGGTAATTCCAGAATGGTTAGACATTTCTTCTAAGGTTACCTTTCCAGAAATGGTGCCTTCGTCGGTATCTGTATTGAATAATTTGGTACAGTTAAGAAATAGAATGAAGGTAAATGATATTAGAATTTTTCGCATTGATAAATAGGGTTAAAAGGGCTTGACAAGGTATCACAAGGCTTAACAGGGCTCGATAGGTCAATCCGCCTCAGGCGGACTCAATAAGGCAGAAAGGGCTCTGGTTTTTATTGTTAAGCCTTCTTTAGCCTTTTTTCAACTTTGTAGCCTTTTTTACCCACTTCTTTTTTCTTGTTTTCCAATGAAAACCGTAGTCTATCAAACATATACATTGTTTGCATTGATAATTTATAAAAAATATGGCAGAATGCCGTCACTCGTGAGTAGCGGATGAGTGCCATCCGCTACGGGGGTTGTAGGGGACAGTGCCCCCTGCCCTGGGGTTTCCAAAGGGGATTTGTTTCCCTTTGGCCAACTGCATATCAATCAGGAATTGGCTTTTGTGTCACCTTGTGCTTCGATCAAATTATTTATAACAGTGCCAATTGCATCAATATATCCGGGTACAATAGAACTATAAATTTCATTAGCAACTTCATCGTTGTAAATATGTACAATATCATTCCTCTTTCGAACCATTTGTACAAAGGTGAGTTCAAGATTTTCAGGAATTAACCCAACCTGAAATGCAAGTTTAAAACAATCCATCGGAGAAAAGCATTCCAACCCTTTTTCCTCAAGCAAGAATAATTTTATCGTTTTCCACATAACTTCATAAGTGTATTCAAACCGTTTGGCAGATAACTCGACATTATTGATATGGTCGAAATGAAATTCTTTACATTCCTTTAACCTACTATATGCCTTTAGAAGATCGCTGACTTTTTTCTTTAATATTTCACTGTATGCCATAATTCAACCTTTTTCATAGCTATTTTTTTGAATTTATCATCAATGCGTGAAAAATCTACTAAATCAATCTTTCTTAATGTATCCACTTCATAGTTTAGCCGTTCAACGAGTGATAGAAAGTTTTTGTCTTCAATTCCTGTATCATTAATAAGGCCAATATCAATATCCGAAAGACGTGATTTCTTTTCGCTAACCTGTGACCCAAATAGCAAAACGGTTGTTTCTTCTGGTGAAAGAACGCTGAATATTATATCCAGTATTTGTTTCTGAAGCATTGTTTTTATATAACGTGAAGGATTCATCCCAAAACCCCCTATCATTAAAAAACAAAATGCAAATGCGCATAAAGGATGTTCGAATTCCTATTCGAAATTCCTTCGTCATATTGAACCCCTTGGTAGTCCAAAACCAATTCTACATCTTTACTTATCCAATATCCTATCCCTATAATTTCCCTCAGGTGGGAATCATTTTCTGTCTTTGTATCAGGATCAAACCAGTCCATTCTGCCAATGATAGTCCACTTAGAAGTAAGTTTGAAAACACTGAAGAAAGAATAGCCTAAAAATTTGGTCTCTTGGCTGCCTATTTTATCATTCCCAGCCGAGAGCTCCGCACCAAGAGTTAATCGGTTGGATTCAAAGGTGGCAAAGCCCGTCCTCTCCGGCTATTGCTTTAGCGTTTTTCATCATTAACAAATGCCCTCTATGAACAATATCTAACACGTAATACGATTAGACTACCTTCATCTTGTCCTCCTATCATATTTTCTCTTAATTCTGAATGCCAGCACTATCAATCTCTGCTTCCTCAAAAGTAATATATTTTACAAATAATATAGGATATTCATAAAAATCATTTTCATCCCAGATCATTTCAAAATATTTAGTAATTAAGTAATTAAGTTATTGAGTCATTAAGTCGTTGGGTTATTCTCCGCACCGCTTAACTCCGCAACGGTTATTGAGTCATTTTTTGCGCCCCAATAATTAGAAATCTCACTCATTACCCCTTTCTTAACCGCTGTCGTGCCTGTTTATAAATGTTCTCCCTCGTCCCAATGATCGTCACAGTGATAACTTCATTTTCAACGAAATAAACTATGCGATATTCAGGTTTGCGCCCGAAACGATAACAATGTTCGCCTCTTAGAGCCCCTTGCAAAGGTTTTCCAACTTCGAAGGGCTTCTCCTGAATCTTAGGGAGATATATAAACATAATTTTCTTCCGTATCTTCGGTGGTAACCTCTTCAAATCGCGTCTTGCCGCGGGTGACAGCTCAAGTGCAAAATCCATAGGCTGTTATCCGACAAATTCCTTTTGGACCTCTTCAAGTGTATAGAATTTCTCCCCTTTTTCCCTAGCCTTTAAAGCCTCTTCGGTTCGTCCATTGACATAGGCTATAAATTCAGGGGATTCGCGAACGGAAAGGAATTCTACGAACAGCAACACTTCACGAAGATGATCCGGCGGCAGATTTTCAAGCTTTTCTGCAATTTTTCCCTTTAAGGCGACTGCCATGACTAACCTCCTATTTCGAATTTCTGTGTAACTTTATCGCATCTTTATACTCTTAGACACCAAACTCGCCTTTCGCTATACGATCTACGCTTTACGCAGTTCCCCACTCCACAAATACACAGAGGATTTTTAGGATCATTCCCTTTCATTCCCATCAGTCGGGCGGGCCTGTTGCAGAACTTCGATTCAAGCTTCTATTCCACCTAGGAAGATTTGAAACCAAGTTTTTTGAAAAAGTTGGTTTCTTGGCTATAAACCCCGAAGTTTCGGGGTAACTCCAATAAAAACAATTCTCGGAGTTACCCGTTTACGGGTTTATTTAACAACCACCCGGCCAGGGAGGATCCGCAACGTCGGAATTGAGTCTATTTTTGTAATGTTTGCCAGTAGTGCCACAGGCCCGCTCGACTGATTTAAAGTCTCTTCAGACTTTTCAACCCTTTACATTATATGGAAAAATTATCTTTATATAATATGCAAAAAATAGTTTGGAAAGTCAATAAAAAATTTGATTTTTAGAAGAAAAAGTTGGATGTGAAACTTGACCTAATATATCAAAGCTGAAGCAAGTAAAGTGTGCTCAATAGCATAAAAAATGCATCAGCTTAATTTCAAGGCCAAACTTCACACGGCCATTATTCATAAATAGACTTGCAAGTATTGAATTGGCACTGGCGAAAAAAAACCCATAGTCTCAACTACGGATTTTGAATTTTTTCACCTGTTATTAGACCACAGATTATCCCGATAGTGATCCCTTACGGGACACGGATTTATACAGATTTTTATACTGGGCTTATCCCAGCTCGATGGAATTAATCCTTGGGTTTCGGGATTCTAAAAGGCTAACGCTCCGATGGAGTCCTATACTTCGGACTCATACGGAGTTATCGGACCTTAACTCCAACAATTTCAAAATCGTGGAGTTAATCTGTAAAGATTTTCTTATATAGCTCAGAACAATAGAATCAATGCAACTATCCATTTATCCAACTATCCAAGAATAAATAATTTACATATTTTCATTTTCCTTTGTCCCGAATACTCGGGATGGAGGTTTCATTTTATCTGCCCATTCCCGTATATCGGAATCCCATTCTTCTAAGCTTTTCTGGTTCATAGATGTTTCTAAGATCAATAATATTTGGTTCCTTCAGTAGGGACTTTATCCGGTCCAGGTCCAAACTGCGGAACGGATTCCATTCCGTAACCAGAACCAGGGCATCCGCCCCTTGAACTACTCCGTAGGCATCGGTGGTATAAGTAATTCCACCCAGAACTTTTTTAGCCGCCTCTACGGCTACCGGGTCGTATGCTTTTATTTTTGCCCCCTTTTCCAGCAGCTTTTGGATGATGTAAATGGAGGGGGCATCCCGGACATCATCTGTGTTGGGTTTAAAAGAAAGGCCCAAAATTCCTATGGTCTTCCCTCGGACCCCATTCAGGAAGGAAACGATCTTTTCCACAGCCATATCTTTCTGTCTCCGGTTAACCCCCAGGACGGCCTCAGTGATCTTTAATTGAAGATTGACCTCCTTGGCAATATGGCTGAGGGCGCTGACGTCTTTGGGAAAGCAAGATCCCCCAAAACCGGGCCCGGGATGGAGGAACTTGGGGCTGATGCGACCATCCAGCCCCATGGCCTTGGCCACCAAATGAACGTCGGCGCCAAACCTTTCGCAGAGGAGGGCTATTTCGTTGATGAAGGAGATTTTCGTGGCTAAGAAGGTATTGGAGGCGTATTTGATCAGCTCAGCCGTTTCCAGATTGCCGATAACAAAGGGGGTTTCGATGAGATATAGGGGATGATAAAGTTCCTTCATGACCTGGATGGCCTTTTCGCTGTCGGCCCCGATGACTACCCGGTCGGGTCTCATAAAATCGTTAATGGATGACCCCTCCCGCAGGAATTCGGGATTGGAAACAATGTCAAAATCTATGGGTTTCCCCTGATTTTTTTTAATGATTTCTTTCACCTTTTTAGCCGTTCCCACGGTAACCGTGCTTTTGTTCACCACCACTTTATACTCATTCATCCATCGCCCCACATCCCTGGCCACGGCGTAAAGTTGGCTTAAATCAGCCGATCCGTCGGCGTTGGCCGGAGTGCCCACGGCGATGAAGATAACCTTTGATTCTTCAACAGCCGTCCTTAAATCAGTGGTAAACTTTAGCCGATTCGCTTTCACATTTTTCGATACCAGTTCTTCCAACCCGGATTCATAAATGGGAATAACCCCGTGGTTCAGTTTGTCAATCTTCTCTTTATCAATGTCCACACAGATGACCAGATTACCAAATTCAGCAAAGCACGCCCCGGTTACCAACCCCACATACCCTGTTCCTACCATGCATATATTCATAGTCAGTAGCTCCCAATGACACTTAATATTTAAATTGCCAAAATTGCCTTAAGTTCAAAAATTGCCAAAATTATCCAAGTTTCGGCATTTTTTGAATTTTTTGAAATTTAGGCTGTTATAAGGATTAATGTTGACCCCGAAGTCTCGTGGTCACTCCAAGAGACGGGCATAGAAGCTTAAGATATAGGGTCTGCAACAGACCCGCCTAACTGATTTCTCTATTTCCTGTTTTGTTCTTTCCTGTTCTTCATAAACCAGTCAATTGTGGCTCGCAATCCTTTCTCCAGGTCTGTCTTCGGTTCCCAATTCAGGATCTCTTTTGCCCGGCTAATGTCGGGTTGCCGAATTTTAGGATCGTCCTGGGGCAGGGGTCTGAAGATTATTTTTTTCTCGTTTCCAACCCATACAGGTCTACGGACAATTTCGGTGATCTTTTCCGCCAGTTCCAGAATGTTCATTTCCTGGGGGTTTCCCAGATTAACAGGGTCATTCTCTTCAGACGTCAATAGCCGATAGATCCCGTCAACCAGATCATCCACATAGCAGAAGCTGCGGGTCTGGGAGCCATCCCCGAAGACGGTAATGGGTTTATTGTCCAGGACTTGATTTATAAATGTGGGCACGGCACGGCCGTCATAGGCCCGCATTCGGGGTCCGTAGGTGTTTTTGGCACATACCCCATTACCCGCCACAAAATTCTCTACCTCTGGGACAGAAAAATCATAGACTAACTTTGTACTCTTGCATTTATTTATAGATCTAATTTGAACCCAAACTAGATCACCCATTGAGGTTGCATTTAGCGTTTGGTGGACACCTTTATCCCACTGAAGAATATCAAAATTCGAGAGTTGACAGATGGTTATCCGGTAGAAAGGAAAACGCCGTTCACCATATCTCTGTCGGAAGGTAGTCTTATAACAACCAACTGATGCTATAATACCGAAACGTAAGAGAAGTAAAGTTAGATCGGTAGCCAATTTATCGCTGACAGTATTAAAACATAATTCGTTTCCCATCTTAGCCCCGCTGTGGGTGCCATCTCCTTGGCGGTAGCCCTCTAAAAAATACTTAAGACGAGAGAGGGGTAATTGAAAAACCCAAGGTGGAATCTGCTTGGTTTTAGAGCTGTGGGCCAGCCCAAAAAGCCTTTTGAAAACTAAGCAAAGGAGTTTCGAGTGAGCATATATTGATGGGCTGCGGTTAAGCGAAGGTTTAATAAAGCCCACTTTAACTCCAAAAATAGCTTGCAAGATCCGCTGAGCACGCTTAAGATAATCTGTATCAGAGCTTAATGTTAAGAAATGGGTACCATGTTCATCGGAAGAGTAAACTGTCCCCTCGGCGACAAATAAGCCCAACAGCCACAAGACATCCGGGGTGATTTTAATTTCGTTGTGAATCCAAACCCTTGCTCCTGCTTTATACATGCGCAATTTCCCCTTTCTGGGTAAGGGAATATTTTGCAGCTTTTTGAACACATATAGAGGTAAGAAGCTACCGTGCAGATATTTTCGATAGGCACAACCTGCACTGTTGTTCTTGCGGACGCCATGAAAATGATCCGACTGCCGTAAAAGTCTTTCGATCTCCGCTCTGTAATTTGAAATTAAGGGTCCTAACTCTGGCAAAGTCAGTGCATACTCCCATAACTCCTTCTCTGGGGTATTTTTTATGAGATATTCTGTTACATTAATGTACTTTAAATCCTTTTCAACCACGGGCAACTTGCTAGGGATGGCAATATAATCCCCTACTCTTAAATGACGTACTGGCTCAGCTTCAGGCTTTCCATCTCTGGTGCGCCGGAATAGGCTGTGATCCCCTGTCACCCTGATCTTTCGGCCATACCGGGTGGTAACTTCGTAAGCATCCTTGCTATTGCCGGGATGACTGAACAATGCGCTCGCCTCATGCAAAGAGATACGCCCAGTCTGCGGATCAAAGGCAGGCACCCGAACAGTGCGGGGGCGCCATATTTTGGGGTTGGCTACTTCCTTTGCGTACTCTTCCACTGATTTAAGGTGGCACTGTTCGTCATTGAAAACAATGATCGTCTCATCGGCCAGAATGCTGTTGAAGATACGAGCGATCCTTGTATCCACCCCATGAGTGCGATGATAGGCTAGGGTAATGGCTTCGGCATACCGTTTGGATTCATCATAGACTCCCCTGGGGCCGGTGGGATTGACGTTGCCCCAATAATCCTCAGTTTGGGGATGTACCAGGGGGTCCCCGTAAATTTCTGATGTGGAGGCTAAAAGAAAACGGGCTTTCTTTTCCTTGGCCAGGCCCAACGCTTTGTGAGTCCCCAGTGCATTTACCTTTAACGTTTGAATAGGATATTCTAAATAATCAATCGGGCTGGCCGGCGAGGCGAAATGGAGGATGTAGTCTACCTCTCCTGGAATGTAAATATATTCGGTTACATCGTGCTTGATAAACTTGAAGTTTTCGTTTTCAATCAAATGGGCGATGTGATCAATCTTACCGGTCAGCAGATTGTCCATGCCGATCACTTTGAACCCCTTCGATAACAAATAATCGCAGAGATGGGAACCCAAAAATCCAGCAGCTCCGGTAATGAGGGCGGTTTTCATTAGTTCTTCCTTAGAAAATACGACCTAAAATTACGGAATTATTTTTAATATTTCAAGAAAAAAGTTACTCCGGTTTCGGAAAATACCGTCGGAACGATCTTGGGAAATGACACTGAAACGATTGCTGATTGCTGCTGGAGCCTGGGTTTTAACAATTAGCAACCTGCCCGTCCCGAAGGTTCGGGACAGGCGGATTAACAATCAACAATTCAGTGGTTTTTCTCCACGGCGAACCTTCGGTCAGTGTTAAATCTTTGGATTTATGCTCATTATAACTTTGGCGATTCTCTCCGCCGCTCTGCCTTCCCAAAACTCCGGGACCTTCCCCTTTTTTCCCCGGCCCGAAAGGATTTTTCGGGCTTCTCTCACAATATCTTCTCTATTTACCCCTACCAACGTGTTCGTTCCCACCCTGATGGTAACCGGTCTTTCGGTATTCTTGCGAAGGGTCAGACAGGGAATTCCCATTACCGTGGTTTCCTCTTGCATTCCCCCAGAGTCGGTCATAACGAACCTGGAGTTGGCCTCTAACTTGATAAAATCCAGATAACCAAGGGGGTCGGTAATCTTTAGGTTTTTGGTCCGAGCCTGACTGATCCGGAATTTCCGGATCATCTTCTGGGTGCGGGGGTGGGCGGGGAAGATGATGGGAATTTCAGTTTGAATTTCCGCAAATGCATCCAGGAAATCCCCCAACTGCCCCTCCACATCCACATTGGCCGGCCGGTGCAGGGTGACCAGGGCGTATCCCTTGGGCTGTACCCCCAATTTTTCTAATATAGTGGATCTATCGGTCAGGGGCAGGTACTCCAGCAGTGAGTCAATCATGACGTTGCCTACCCGGTGGATTTGGTCGGGGGAATGGCCTTCCTTTAGTAAATTCTGGTCGGCGTCTTCACAGGTGGTAAAGAGCAGGTCGGATACGGTGTCAGTCACCAGCCGATTGATCTCTTCGGGCATCTCCCAATCGAAGCTTCGTAAACCCGCCTCAATATGGGCGACCTTGATGTGGAGTTTAACCGCCGCTAGCGAGCAGGCTAGGGTCGAATTCACGTCCCCTACCACCAGCACCAAATCCGGTTTGTTTTCCCCATCTTTTAACAATGCCTCCTCATAAGCCATCATCACCTTGGCGGTCTGGACCCCATGAGTTCCGGATCCTACCCCCAGGTAAATATCTGGGTGGGGCAAATTCAGCTCTTGGAAGAATATCCGGGACATTTTATCATCGTAATGCTGTCCGGTATGAATGAGCCGGACCGAAAACCGCCCGGGCACCTTCTTCAATTCCCCGTAGACAGGGGCGGCCTTCATAAAGTTAGGTCGAGCACCGACAATTAGATCAATTCGCATGCTTCTATCATCCCAAATTCGGAAAACAACGAATAATACTGAAATGATCGCTGATTGATGCTGGAGCCCAGGTTTTAACAATTGGCAATTAACAATCAACAATATAAAGATTTATCGGCTATTTATCAAGATTAATTTTAATCATTTTATTGTTGAAAAATTCATTTCATTCCCGTATATTTACTATATGAAGATTGACCTGGTTGTCGGGGCCCGGCCAAATTTTATGAAAGCGGCGCCGGTGGTTGAAGAACTGAGGGGGGATCCGGAATACTTTAGGGTCCGCCTGATACACACCGGACAGCACTACGACGTCCGGATGTCCCAGGTGTTCTTTCAGGACCTAAGCATGCCGGAGCCGGACATCTACCTGGGGGTGGGCTCGGGCACCCACGGGGTGCAGACGGCTAAGGTGATGATCGAATATGAGAAGGTTCTCCTTGGGGACAAACCCGACTTAGTGTTGGTCGTCGGGGATGTGAACTCCACCCTGGCCTGTTCCTTAGTCGCCGTGAAGCTCGGGGTCCGGGTGGGTCACATCGAGGCCGGGGTACGGAGCTTTGACTGGGAAATGCCGGAGGAAATTAACAGACTGGTGACGGATACCTTGTCGGAGTTTCTGTTTACCCCCACCGTGGATGCGGATCAGAACCTGCTGAAGGAAGGGCATTCCCCGGATCAGATCCACCGGGTAGGAAACGTGATGATCGATTCCCTCCTGAAACACCGGGAGAAGGCGGAGAAGTCCCCCATTCTGACCAAGATGGGTCTTGAACCTCAGGGGTATGTCCTGGTAACGCTGCACCGGCCCGCCAATGTGGACGCCCAGGAGCAGTTGAAAAAATTTATGGCAGCCTTTGCTGAGATTCAAGAGCGGATACCCATCGTCTTCCCCGTCCATCCCCGGACGCAGAAGATGATCCGGACTGCTCTGGGTGATCCTTCGGATCGGTCTGGCCCTGATAACCTTCAGAAAGGATCGCCCCTAACGGAGGGGACCATCAACCGCCTGAGAAATCTGAAGATGACGGATCCGGTAGGGTACCTTGATTTCATAAAACTGCAGGCCAACGCCCGGCTGGTGCTTACCGACTCCGGGGGGATTCAGGCGGAGACCACTGTGTTGAACGTCCCCTGTCTGACCTTAAGGAAAAACACGGAATGGCCTATCACCTTAGAGAGGGGTACGAATACCTTGGTGGGAGCGGAACCGGAAGGAATTGTTGGGGGGGTTCAGAAAATCCTGTCCCAGGAATTCCCCCCTGGCCGGGAAAAAGCGGGGGTGCCCGAACTCTGGGACGGAAAGACGGCCAAACGAATCGTAGGGATACTTAAGAACTTAGCACTTCAGGGACAATTGTTTACCAACAGTATTCATCGGGGGAATTTTTGAGATATTCGGTTACGTCAAAGGGTTGCGGTTGCGAGGCTTGTTTCGTCTTTAGTGGAACGGTTGCGTTCAAGGTCTCAACACTTTATACCATTGACCTATTAATCTTTAACACGATAACCGAAAACCGTATGACGATATCCCGAGGCTTCGGGACAACCGACAGACGTTATACGCAACCCATTAATTATGTTGAAATTAATTTTTAGAAATTTTGGGAAGTAAATTTAACTCAGGGGTTAATATGAAAGACATTGCAGTGGTTGGTGCCGGATATTGGGGTCAAAATCTGATTCGAAATTTTTACGAACTGGGGGTTTTAAAGACCGTATTTGATCAGAAAAAGGAGGCCTCCCTGAGTCAAAAAGAAAGGTTCCCGGGATTGAACCTAGCGGACAGTTGGGGACAGCTCTTATCCGATCCTGATATTATCGGGGTGGTGATTGCCACCCCGGCTGAGACCCATTATGAATTGGCCTCCGATTCCCTAAAGGCTGGCAAACACGTCTTTGTGGAAAAACCCTTAGCCTTATTCTCCCATCAGGCAGGGGAGCTAATTCAAAAATCAAAAGAGGCCCAGAAGGTCTTGATGGTGGGTCATCTGTTGCTCTATCATCCGGCCGTTTTGAAGTTGAAGGAATTAATCGCGGAAGGAAGGCTGGGGAAATTGGAATATATTTATTCTAATAGATTGAACCTGGGAAAGGTCCGTAAGGAGGAAAACATCCTGTGGAGCTTCGCCCCCCACGACATCTCTGTAATTCTGTTTTTATTGGAATCCGACCCCATTCTGGTTGAGGCCCTGGGGGGAACTTATCTGCAGCCCGGAATACAGGACGTTACCATGACGACGATGAAATTTCCCAACGGGGTAATGGCTCATATATATGTGAGTTGGCTGCACCCCTTCAAAGAACAGCGGTTGATGGTCATCGGGGATAGAAGCATGGCGGTGTTTGAGGATTCCCTTCCCTCTGAGAAGCTGAGATTGTACGATCGCGGAATTGACTGGATCGGGGGGGAACCGGTGAAGCGTCTTAAGGAACCTGAAGTGATCCCTATCTCCCGCGAAGAGCCCCTCAAATTGGAATGCCAACATTTCCTGGATTGTATAAATAAAAATCAAAAACCCCGCACCGACGGTGAAAACGGCCTTAAGGTACTTTCCATTCTAGAACAGGCTCAGCGGTCCATGGCCCAGAAAGAACGGATGGTTTTTCAGGCCCCATTCGTAGAACCCACACAGGGAAAATACTTTGTTCATCCAACGGCGGTGGTGGATGAAAGCTGTGCCATCGGGGAGGGAACCAAGATCTGGCATTTTTCGCACATTCAGGGTGGCAGCCGCATCGGGTGGAACTGTTCCTTGGGTCAGAATGTGAACGTGGGCAACAACGTTACTATTGGAAATTACGTAAAAATTCAGAACAATGTGTCCGTGTATGAGGGGGTGGAGCTGGAAGATTACGTTTTTTGTGGTCCTTCGATGGTGTTTACCAATATCAAAAACCCCCGGAGCGAATTTCCCCAGAAGGGGTCCTACATTCGAACTTTGGTCAAACGGGGGACTTCCCTGGGGGCGAACGCTACCATCCTCTGCGGGATTACCATCGGCAAATATGCGTTTATCGGGGCCGGAGCCGTGGTCACCAAGGATGTGCCCGATTATGCCCTCCTTACCGGCAATCCGGCAAAAATAAGGGGGTGGATGTGTCGGTGTGGGACAAAATTACAATTACAACGGAAAGAAGCTAACTGCTCAAGATGTGGTCGGCAGTTTCGGCTTAAGGATGGAAAAATAGCCCCGGTTTCTGGGGAAGAGTAAAGGAGGGACCGTCACTGGGAGGGTTAGGTCGCTACGATAACAGGAGGGGAAAGGTTCATGGGGTTATTCAGGGATCGGCTTTAATAGTTTCTCATGATTAAAATTTATTAGGGTTTTGGCGAGGCAGTATTCGCCGAATTTGGTTACGATCTTTCCTTGACGATTATTGCTTAAGGATAAGAAATGATGGATAGCCGCGGCCGTGATATGGGCTCTTTTCAGGTTATTTTCCCCGCTAAAGTTTTCTAATCCATCAGCTAAATACTTGGGAACATAGAATTGAACAGGGATCCTTTTTTCTAATTTATTCCTTATTGGGTAATAAATTTTTTTTGTTCTTAATGCCTTGGTTAAACTGATGTCACCGTATTTTACCAAGATTTTTTTCTGTCGGTTTTGATTAAGGGTCAAAAAGTGATGAAGTGTCGCGCCGACAAATTGATATGGTCTTCCCCCGTTATTCTTACAATATGATTCAAGATTAACTCTGAGGGATTTGGGGATGGTAATGCCTATATGTCTATCCCTTTTCAATTTCACCTGAGAATACTTTTTTTCATTCTTCTTTGTGCCGAAAGGTCGGTATGTCTGTGTCATTTTCAATTTCCATTATGGACTAACAATAATATAAAAATTTTTTGGGAAAAATCAAGTAAAAAAACGATCCCAAGGAATAAAAGTCAATATTTATGTAACAATATCGGTCAGGAGCCTGACTGATGTCCGACTTAAAGATCGATTCTGCCAGAGCGAGACAAAAAGTGTTGTCAGATTAAAAGCTCAAAAGACTTGACTTTTCCTTCTAAATGTTGTAAATTTACGATTAGAAAATGCAGAGATTTTATTTTCCAAATTTTCTCCATTTTTGGGTTATTCAGGCAGATATTTTTCACCAAATTATACCGTTTTTATAACTGGCGGTGTAGCTCAGTTGGTTAGAGCAGCGGAATCATAATCCGCGTGTCCGGGGTTCGAGTCCCTGCACCGCTACTGTTTTTATGGATTCTGAATGATGAAACGGGTTGTTCAACGACCTTTCCAATGAAAGGTCATTTTTGTTTCTGAGGAGTGATGGATCTGGTAAGGGTTTTTGAAAAGGGGTTAAAAAGCAAAAAATTGGTCGGTAGGGGGGACCATATCCTGCTGGCGGTATCCGGGGGCGTGGATTCGATGGTGTTGCTGGATTGTTTCCATCGGGTGGAAAAAAAATTCGGCCTGGCACTGGGGGTGGTCCATCTGAATCATGGGTTGCGGGGGGCAGAGTCAGACCAGGATGAGGAATTTGTCGCCCAACTGGTTAGGGAAAAGGGATATTCCATCTATGTCAAAAGGGTAGATGTTGGGGCTTATTGTCGGGAGAATAGGCTTTCCTGGCAAGATGGAGCCCATCGTTTGCGGCGGGCCTTTTTTATGGAGGTCCTCAGGAAAGAGGGGTACCACAAATTGGCCACCGGACACCATGCCGATGATCAGGCAGAGACGATCCTTATACATCTTTTAAAGGGGACAGGACTCCAGGGTTTGAAAGGGATGGCCTTTTGCGATCCCCCCCTTATCAGACCCCTGTTGGGCCTTTCCCGGGACGAGATCATTCGGTATGCGAATCAGAGAGGGCTGGTCTTTCGGGAAGACTCCAGCAACCGGGAGCGAAAATACCTTCGAAACCGCATTCGCTTGGATTTATTTCCCTTTCTGAAAAGCCAATTCAACCCCCAGGTTATCGAAGCGCTCAACCGCACGGCGATCGTTTTGAATGAATGTCAACAGCTGGTGGATCATTATGCCCGAAGAGCATGGGATAAGACCGTTCGATCGGTCAAAAAAGATGAAATAATTCTTGATAATAACAAATTTTTACATTATTTTAATATATTAAAGTTTCAGATTCTCACCCGGGCCTATATTCATGTTCACGGACAGCCGAATGGTCCCTCATTTTTACAATGCGAGGGAATTTTTAGATTGTCCGAACAGGGAGGAACGGGCCAGACCATTTCCCTGGGGGGTGGGGTCAGGGTGTTGAAGAATCGGGATGAATTGGTGGTGTTCAAAAAGAGCACCCCCTTTTTCCCCCAGGATGTGGTTATGGGGGAAAAAAAATCCTTTCTGGGGGGGAAATTCAGCTTTCTGGCGGAACCGGTAGCCAGAGGTGAAGTCCATTTTGATGGGAATCCCTGGGTGGAATATGTGGACGCTGATCGGGTCCACCCACCCCTCTGGCTCAGGGGTTGGCGCCCGGGGGACCGGTTTGTTCCCCTGGGGTTTAAGGTTTCCAAAAAGCTCTCCGACTTTTTTGTCAATTCCAAGGTGTCGCTAAGCCAAAAAGACCGCATTCCGCTGCTGGAAAGCCGGGGACGGATTGTATGGGTTTGCGGGCATAGGCTGAGTGAGGAGTTTAAAATTACCGAGGAGACCCAGAGGGTCTTACGGTTGAAACTGGAGATTAGAACTTAGCTACGAAGGTTCGGGACAACCGAAGGACGTTTTAGGCAACCTATCAGTCGTCAGGCGGTTGCCTGATGACCGATTCATTTTATCAAAGTCAATTCTTAGAAAATCCGATACGTTTATTTAAGTTTTTTGAGGAGGCGTTGATAAGATATGGGGGGGAATGCAAGAAATAAGCCCCGGTCACCCCGCCGGCCACGACCTGAGGGTGGGGGGCGGAAAAAGGGGCGTCCGCAAGGGAAATTTGAATGGCGTCGAGCTACCAAGACGCTGACCTTCTGGATTCTGATATTCATGGGGATCTTCCTGTTGACCCAGGTGATCAAAGACAGAAAGCCGGATGAACCGGTGGTGGACTACACCCAGTATCGGGAACTTCTCGAGGATGAGGGCAACCGTATCAAGCGGGCTGAAATCGTGGGACAGCGCACCCTTCACGGTGAGCTGGAGTATGAAAAGCAACTCCGAACTGGGGAGGGTAAGAAAAGCCGCCCTGTTACCTCCAAATACTTTCGGGTGATCCTGCCCCCGGACATCGAAAAAGACCGGGAGTTGTGGGATCAAAAGGGCATTTCTTATGAATTTAAAGAGGAATCAACCAGCATTCCCGGTTATATCCTGAGCACTATTTTGCCCTGGGTGGTTCTTCTGGGAATCTGGCTTCTGATCATGCGTCGGATGCAGGGTGGTGGGGCCAAGGGGATCTTTTCGTTCGGCAAGAGCAAGGCCAAGCTGCTGTTGGAGGGTAGTCAAAAGGTAACCTTTGCGGATGTAGCCGGGGCCGATGAGGCCAAGGAGGAGTTGCAAGAAATCATTGATTTTTTGAAGGATCCTAAGAAATTCCAGCGGCTGGGGGGGAAGATCCCGAAAGGTGCCCTCCTTTTGGGCCCCCCGGGGACGGGGAAGACACTTCTGGCCCGGGCAGTGGCCGGGGAGGCGGGGGTGCCCTTCTTTTCCATCAGCGGGGCCGAATTTGTGGAGATGTTCGTGGGGGTCGGGGCCTCCCGGGTGCGTGATCTTTTCGATCAGGGGAAAAAGAACGCCCCCTGTATCGTCTTCATTGATGAGATTGATGCAGTAGGCAGGCATCGGGGGGCCGGTCTGGGGGGTGGCCATGACGAGCGAGAGCAAACCCTGAACCAACTGTTGGTGGAGATGGACGGGTTTGACACCAACGAGGGGGTAATTCTGCTCGCCGCCACCAACAGACCCGACGTGCTCGACCCCGCCCTCTTAAGGCCGGGGCGTTTCGACCGCCAGATCGTGGTTGACCGGCCGGATATCCGGGGTCGTGAAGGCATTCTAAAAGTCCATACCCGGAAGATCCCTTTAGCAAAGGACGTGGATCTCTCCGTGCTGGCTAAGGGGACGCCAGGGCTGGCGGGGGCGGAACTGGCCAATCTGGTCAACGAAGCGGCCCTGCTGGCGGCCAAGTACGACTCTAAGTCCGTCACCATGAAGGATCTGGAGGAAGCCAAGGACAAGGTTATGATGGGGGTGGAGCGCAAATCTATCCTCATCAGCGATGAGGAGAAGAGGAATACCGCCTACCACGAGGCCGGGCATGTGCTGGTGGCCAAGCTCACTCCAGGTTCGGATTCCGTCCACAAGGTGACCATCATCCCCCGAGGGAGGGCGTTGGGTCTTACCAGTTACCTTCCCATTGACGAGAAGCACAACTATTCCCGGTCCTATCTGGAGACCCTGTTGGCCCAGCTTTTAGGGGGGCGGGCGGCCGAGAAACTGGTTTTAAAAGACTTCACCACTGGTGCGGGAAACGACATCGAGCGGGCCACTGACATCGCTCGAAAGATGGTCTGCGAATGGGGGATGAGCGAGCGCATGGGACCTTTAACCTTTGGAAAGAAAGAGGAGGAGATATTTCTGGGTCGGGAGATCGCCAAGCATCGGGACTACAGTGAGCATACGGCTGAGGAGATTGACAGGGAAGTCCGGGAGATCGTGGTGGGGGCGGAGACCCGGGCCGAGTCCCTCATCAGGGGACATGTTGATAAACTTCATCGTCTAGCGGAGGCCCTTCTGGAGAAGGAAATATTAGATGGAGAAGAGATTGACCGCCTTTTGCGTGGGGCCAAATTGCCAGCCCCAAAGAAGAGAAAGAGAGTGGCTCGTAAAAAGGTTACCCCGGCGGAGGCGGCGTAGGTCAACGTAAGAAAAACATTTTTCCCCATTATATTTCAGGAATAACCTTTGGATCAGGAAAAGGAACTCAGGGAGAAGATTCGCCGGGAGCTCGAGGAGCAAGAGAAAACCCGGAGCCTATCGGCAAAGGAGCGAAAGGAACTGGAGCAGCGAAAAAAGGAAGAGGAACGCCGCAGACGCATCCTGACCGAAGAGAGGGAAAAGTTCTTCAGGGAGAAGAAAGGCTACATCAGGTACGTAAACGAGCTGGGCGAAGAGGAGTGGCTGACAGAGGAGGAGATCAAGCAAAGGGAAGGATATTTTAAACTTGAGGATGATCTGGGGGATTTGGATAGGAAGAAGTGGTTGGTGAGCCTGAGGCTGGTGCTGGGAGCCGTGGCTTTTTTCCTCTTCTTGGGACTTTTGTATTTAATCCTTACGGAGAAAACGGGATCGCTGGAGGTGACCAGTTCCCTTCCCGGGGCGCACATTTTCGTGGATGGGGAGAAGACAGAATATGTGACTGACCATGTGCTGGAGGGTATCCCTGGGGGATACCATCTTATCGAGGTGAAAAAGGAAGGCTACCGGTCGGAACCCCGGACAGCCCCGGTTAAGGTGTCGGCACGCAAGCAGAAACAGGTTCATTTTGTCCTGAGGGCTGTTACTGAAGGAATGGCCGATGAGGCCCGGTCAAGGGAGGGTCCGGCGACCGGGGGAAATGAGCGGGATTAATTTGCTTCGGGAAATGGATTTAAAAAAGATTGAAGGGGCGGTGATCTCCCTCTTAGAGGCGATCGGTGAGGATCCCAAACGGGAGGGTTTGGCCCGGACTCCCCAGCGTATCGCCCGGATGTACAAGGAGATATTCGCCGGGGTTTCAGTCGAGCCTAAGGAAAAAATTCAGATTTATTCCACCGAGAATCAGGACGAAATGATTATCATACGGGATATACCCTTCTACTCCATGTGTGAACACCACCTGCTACCTTTTTCAGGAAAGGTCTCTATCGCCTATATTCCGAATAATAACCAGATAACCGGCTTCAGTAATTTAGTTGAGGTGGTGGAGCTATATTCGAAAAGGCCCCAGCTTCAGGAGAGGATGACCACCCAGATTGCCGAATCTATAATGGAGGTTCTGAAGCCTAAGGGTGTTTTGGTGGTGGTAAAAGCCAGGCATATGTGTCTTGAGATGCGGGGGGTCAAGAAGCCCGAGGCGAGGACCGTTACCTCAGCAATGAGGGGCATCCTGCGCCAGACCCCTACCCGGATGGAGGCCTTTTCGTTGATTGGAGGCTAATAGTCTAACTAAACTGTGGCAAATTAAAATCCAGAAGGTTCGGGACCAATAACCATCAGTCCGGCGCCTGACGGAAGCACCAAGTTCCTCTGGCCGGGCAGGCAAAGAATCTCCAACAACTAAAATTCCAATTACCAAAATGAAATTGTTTTTAGACATTTGGTAATTAGGAATTAGGATTTGTTTGTCCCGAACCTTCGGGATGGGATTTGGTGGTTGTAATTTATAATTTTTGATCATTTTGCTAGAGTTTAGAATCTAATTTTCGATGTATCTTGATGAGGACCATTGATCGCTGATGCTATTTGCAGATCCCCACCGGATTTCGTTCCAGGATGAAGGAGGGGATTTTTTATATTGGAGGGCATGGTGGGTCATCCGCGAATTCTGGAACTGAAGACCCCGGCTGAGGTTCAAGAAGAGTTCGAAAGAATCGGGGTTTCCCAAAGCGGCATTCGGATTATGGCTCCACGAGCCCGTTTCCTGAACGTGAAAGTGGAGGGCGTAAAGACGCCGGCCGCCCTCATCTTGAAGCAAGAAATGCTGTCAGGGGGCGGGGAATGTGCGGTTCATGAGGGGGTCATTACCCATCAGGTGGGCCAATCCGACCTCGTCCTTATGGGTCGGCGGGACCATTTTGATGAACTGATCCAGAAAATTTCCACCCAGGATTTTGGCTTACATGAAATTGGGGAGGGGTTAAAAAAGCTTCTGTCCAATGTCTTTGATTATCAGGGGTTCCTTATTGATTGTGGGGGGAGGATTCTGAACCTGAAGGGGCGTACCGGGGTGATGGGGGTGTTGAACGTGACCCCCGATTCCTTCTCGGATGGGGGCTCATTTCTCGATCCCAGCGCGGCCATTGATCGTGCCATTCAAATGGAAGATGAAGGGGCCGACATCATTGACATCGGGGGGGAGTCCACCCGACCGGGGTCGAAGTCCGTTTCTATCCAGGAGGAGTTGAACCGGATTTTGCCGGTCATCGAGGGCCTTCAGGGAAGGTTGACCATTCCCATTTCCGTAGACACCTGTAAGGCAAAGGTGGTCCCCAGGGCGCTTAAGGCCGGTGCCGGGATGGTCAATGACATCAGCGGACTGGGCTTTGACAAGGAAATGGCGGATACCGTGGCCCATCATGAGGTGCCCTTGGTGATCATGCACATCAAGGGAATCCCAAAAAATATGCAAGAAAATCCCACCTATAATGACGTTATGGGGGAGATCATTTCCTACTTGGACGAGAGAACCCAGCAGGCCCTTAAGGCCGGGGTTTCACCCCATAAGGTCATTGTAGACCCAGGAATTGGTTTCGGGAAGATGGTTGAGGATAACTTTACCATCCTGCGCCGTCTGGGCGAGCTTAAAGGATTGGGATTTCCCATACTGGTGGGCCCCTCGAGAAAGTCGTTCATCGGGATTACCCTTGATCTTCCCGTTGAGGAGCGTCTGGAGGGGACGGCGGCCTCAGTGGCCGCGGCGGTGCTTAATGGGGCCAACCTGGTGCGGGTGCACGACGTCAAGGAGATGGTGCGGGTGGTGCGGATCGCTGATGCGATTAAATATCAAAGCTAAAGGATAAAATTGGTCATTAAGTCATTGGGTAATTAACTTATTGACCCTAACTAATTATATTTTAATGACTTAATAACCTAATAACTTAATGACTAAGGGATTATTATGGATTGGTTTAAAAGGGCTACAACCGGGCTGAGGACCCAGAAAAAAAGGGAGATGCCCGACGGATTATGGATTAAATGCGACTCCTGCGGCGAGATCATCTTTAAAAAGGAGCTGGCACGACACCTTTACGTCTGTCCCAAATGTGGTAATCACTTCCGCATCAGCAGCGCCAACTATCTCGCCATCCTACTGGATGAAGGGACGTTTGAGGAGATAGATTCAAATTTGAAGTCCACCGACCCGCTGGGGTTTAAGGATACCAAAAGATATGTGGATCGTTTAAAGGAAGCGACCCTGAAAACGGGTATGACCGAGGCGGTACGCACCGGTTACGGGCAGATTTTTTCCCGAAAAGTGGTCTTCGGGGTGATGGATTTTTCCCACCTGGGTGGTAGCGTGGGTTCCGTAGTGGGCGAAAAGATAGGCCGAGCGGTGGACCGGGCCTATCAAGGGCGACTGCCCCTCATTGTGGTCTCTGCCTCGGGGGGGATGCGGATGCAGGAGGGGGTGGTCTCCCTGATGCAGATGGCTAAAACCTCGGCCAAGCTCGCCCGGATGGCCGAGAGCAGGGTTCCCTACATTTCCGTGCTCACCAATCCCACTACCGGGGGCACCACCGCCAGCTTTGCCATGCTGGGGGACATCATCATCGCCGAGCCCAAAGCGTTGATCGGATTTGCCGGTCCCCGGGTTATCAAGCAGACCATCGGCCAGGACCTCCCCGAAGGATTTCAGCGCTCGGAGTTTCTCTTAGAACACGGCTTTATTGACTTTATCGTGGAGAGAAAAGGGCTGAAGAAAAAGCTGGGGGAATTGCTTAATTTTTTTGATCATTAAGAAATGCCTTGTGTCATAATTTGGTTTGACAATTAAACCCCGAAGTTTCGGAGTAACTCCTCCACTCTCCCGAAGTTACCCGTTTATGGGTTTATTTGGGCAGAGTCTTCAAATTATTACAGGACACCAGGGAAGACGTTAAGACATAAAAAAATAGACTTTGATGTGTTGAAGGATAAGATAAATATCCTCCTGACGAATGATGACGGTATCGCTGCTCCGGGGCTTTTTGCCCTCTGCAAAGAGATGAAAAAGCTGGGAGGGGTGACCATCGTGGCTCCAGACTCGGAACAGTCGGCGGTGGGACATGCCATCACCCTATCCGATCCCCTGAGGGTATGGGAATTTTACCGTGACGATGAGCTTTATGGCTACGCCGTGAACGGCACCCCGGCCGACTCTGTTAAATTGGCCCTGAAGGCGATCCTGAAAGAGAGGCCGCGGCTCATCGTCTCCGGGATCAACCAGGGGGTGAATACCGGGATCAATGTCATCTATTCCGGTACGGTGTCGGCGGCCACCGAGGGGACCATCAACGAAATCCCCTCCATCGCTGTATCCTTAGCCTCCTTTACCGA
>JADHWK010000011.1 GCA_016783505.1 Candidatus Zhuqueibacterota bacterium
GTTCCCCAGGCCATCCTGGCAGCCAAGGCCGGGGCCACCTTTGCCAGTCCCTTCGTGGGTCGGTTGGATGACATCAGCCACGTAGGGATGGACCTGGTGCGGGAGATCGTGACCGTCTACGAAAACTATGGATTTGCTACCGAGGTGATCGTGGCCAGTATCCGCAACCCCCTGCATGTGGTGGACGCCGCATTAGCTGGGGCCCATATCGCTACTATCCCCTTTAAGGTGATCGAGATAATCATCAAACACCCCCTTACCGATAGGGGGATCCAAAAATTTCTGGCGGATTGGGAAAAGATGAGGCCAATCTAACACGGCAAAGCAGCAATTAGTACACACTTAATGAGCTTTGAAGATAAAAATTTTAATTGCTAAAGTAATAATGGAACGATGGAAGAATGGAATTATGGATAAAGGGATAAGTGGATAAATGGATTTATGGAGTGATGGATTGATGAGGCTGCTGAATATTAGCGGGTAAAAAAATTTTCCAATAATCCAACTATCCAATAATCCATTTATATGAGTGTTAGAATTGCAGAGACATTATACTTTACTGACACATATGACCTATATATAATTGTCAATACTTAAGTGGGAGAGTCCCCATGAATGAAGATTTTGAATGGATCCGAACCCATATAGAAGAGTTGGTGGAGAAGTATGCGGGAAACTATGTGGCGGTGGTCGAAAAAAGAGTAGTGGTTGTCAATAAATCAGGCAAGCTCGCTGAGGATAAAGCATTGACTCAGCTTCCAGGCAAAGAACCCTTGGTTTTTCCGGTTCCCAAAAAAGAGGATTTCAATTGTCTGCTATCGTTTTTCCCTATTCGACCCTGAAGGATCGTAAAGTTCCTATCGTTCCGATAAATATTTTTGGGAATGGAAGATGGCATTATTGCTTGGCCTTTGTAGATTCTGGTGCCACTTTCAGCATTTTTAAAAAAGACGAAGCCCAGGGATTGGGCTTGGAATTTGACTCCGGCACTGAGATCTGGGTTGTAGTAGGTGGCGGAAGTTACATCCCTGTTTACATTCACCGGCTGAAAGTGATGATCGGCGAGGAAGAAATCGAAGCGGACATCGGTTTTTCTGATAGGTTGGGGGTCGGGTTTAATCTTCTGGGGAGAAAAAATATTTTTGATTGTTTCAGAGTGTGTTTCAACGACAAAGAAGGGATTGTCAGCTTCGAGGCAAATAATAGGCAGAACAGTTGAAAAGGTGAGTGTTCAAAATTACGGGGATGTATTGAAGGCTGCTGATGGTCTCATCACCGAGGATCAGATCCGCACCGTCGAGGCGGATGCGGTTGTGGATACGGGAGCTACTTATCTCTGTTTACCTCCCAAGGTCATTAAGAAGCTGGGACTGTTATTTCATACTGATGTAACGGTTAAGACTGCCAATGGGGATGCTTATCAAAGGCTGTTTCTCGGTGCAAAGGCCGAAATCCAAGGACGCAGTGCCCTCGTTACCGTAATGGAAAACGATTTGAAAACACCACCCCTGATTGGGTATATTATTTTAGAAGAGTTAGATTTGGTGGTTGACCCCCGAACGAAGACCATTATTCCTAATCCCACCCACGAAGGGAAGTGGACTGCGGATTTGTATTAATCATTAGACATAGTTGTTAGGAAAGATATGAAATCTTCTGCATTATTGAAGTATTTCATAATCGGCTTTGCCGTCGGTTTAGCGGGCATTCTCCTGTTTAAGGGATTGCCATATCGGGAAGGGGGGGAAAGTCCGGTAAGGCAGCCCCTGTTGGTGAAAAATATTGCTGCCCAGGAGATACAGGACGAGATTACAGCTTCCCGTCAAAACGCCATCACCCGGGCGGTAAAGAAGGCGGGACCAGCCGTGGTGGGGATCAACGTCACCCAGGTGAGGGAATACCGGGCCCGGAATCCCTTCTTCAATGATCCCTTTTTTCGGGACTTCTTTCCTCCCCTGATTTATCGTCAGCCCATCAAAAGTCTGGGCTCCGGGCTTCTGATCTCCGATGACGGCTACATCCTGACCAATGAACACGTGGTCCACAATGCGGTGGAAATCATCGTCACCCTCACCGACGGGGAACAATATGATGCGGAGCCGGTGGGGGCGGATTTTAACTCCGACATCGCCCTGTTGAAAATAGAAGGTAATGATTTTCATTCTCTCAAATTTGGCAATTCGGACGATATTATCATCGGGGAGTGGGTGATCGCCATCGGTAATCCCTACGGATTGTTTTCTATCAATAATGAACCCACGGTAACCGTGGGGGTGGTGAGCGCCGTGAACCGGGATTTTGGCAAATTACAGAATCGGCGGGTGTATAAGGATATGATCCAGACCGACGCCTCCATCAATCCGGGTAATTCGGGAGGACCCCTGATCAATTCGCTGGGCGAGGTCATCGGGATGAACACCATGATCTATTCGGAGAGCGGGGGCTCCATCGGGCTGGGGTTTGCCATTCCCATCAATTACGTCAAAGAGATCGTGGATGATCTGAGGGAACGGGGCGGGGTAAACCGGAATTACTGGACGGGTTTAAGCATTCAGGACGTGGACCGGCTGATCGCCTGGAGCCTGGGGCTTAAGTCCACCAAAGGGGTGATTGTCACCGACGTGGAAAAGGGCAGCCCGGCCGAAAAGGTGGGGGTTGAAGTAGCCGACGTGATCCTGGAAATGAATGGGATCGAGATCAATAATGATCGGGATGTCCGTGAACTCCTCCAGAATAGCGACCTTAAGGTAGGGGATAAGCTGGAACTTAAAATCTTCCGTGATGGGAAAATCCTCAAGAAGAAAGTCAAATTGGAGGCGGTGGGGGGATAATTAGAACATAAATTTTTGAACTGAGGGGGCAGTTATGTCTCCTTTTAGCCAAAATTATACTGTTAAAAAGAAATCCAAAATTCTTGACCAGATACATTCCGCCATTCGAACCAGGCATTACAGCCTCCGTACTGAAGAAGCTTATGTTAACTGGATCAAAAGATTTATCCTTTTTCACAAGAAACGGCACCCTCTTGAAATGAGTGAGAAAGAAATAAATCAGTTTTTAACCTACCTTGCGGCATTCATTTGCGACACATCTGTTAGAAGCTGGATATGATATTCGAACTGTACAAGAATTATTAGGTCACAAAAATCTGGCAACAACGATGATTTATACGCATGTTCTGAATATAGGCTAGTTATTTAGATTTAACCGCTTGTTATTTAGAATCTATAACCACCAAAATACAAATGAGCTTATCCATCTCATCAAGATGGTTTTGCTGATTTCATTGGAATGGATATACTTAGGTTGGGCGGATGAAATGACATATATTGCGTACACCTAGTTAGACGAAAAGATTGGCTAAATGGAGGACGGATTGAGACGGAGTTTATAGACAATAGAAAAGGCGAAGTTAAAAGGTGACAGCTAATACAAGACAGACACTCACGATCGAAATGATGATAATGACGATGTTGTTGTTGATAATGATGATGGTGGTGGTGAACGGTGACGACGTCAACCATGACAATGCTGAGAACATAGGCAAGATGGCTAAAGGCGACAAATCGATTTGACACACTAACCAGTTTGGAGAGTCTCATGGAACAAAGCAGTAATAAAAAGAATACACCACGACAATTGATGGAACTTGCAGTGCAAGAGGGCGAACACTCCATCCCTGAGCATCATGACAAAGAAGACCCGTTTGTCGGAGCTATTGTAGCAACCAAGGACGGAAAGATTCTGGCGAAGGCTCATCGTGGAGAACTACGTGTTGGTGAACACTGCGAGTTCACGCTCCTTGAAAGAAAGCTTCGCGATCAGAACCTTTCCGGTTGTGATCTGTATGTAACCATGGAACCCTGTACTGATGAATCCAGAGGACCTGGAAAGCGGGGTTGTGCAACCCATATTGCCAGCGCTCGCATCGTGACCGTATATATTGGAATAGATGACCCCAATCCTACGATCGCTCGTGAGGGTATTCGATACCTTATCTCAAAAAATGTGGTGGTGCACCCGTTCGACGCCGACATGCAGGAGAAAATTAGAGAGAGGAATGCTGCTTTCATCAAGGAGAAAGAAGAAGAGGTAAAGACTATTGCTTTGAAGGAGGCTGAGGAAGGAAAGAAGACTCTTCTCGAAAGGTCCAAAGCTGATGCATCATTTGCTGGTCTTTCTAATAACACCCTGCAAAAATTCGTCGAGCTTTCTAAACTCCCTTATGCGTTCCCGTCGATAGATTTTAATAAGTGGGCAACTGAATATGGATTGCTGGAACAAACGGATGGAACAACTGAACCTCGGCCCACTGGGCTAGGGAGCATGCTCTTTGGCCAGCGACCTTCAATTTTTTACCCACAAGTCATTTTCAAGACCGAGATCCAATACGGTACGGGAGAGCCGGAAATACACGACTTTGAGGATCCGCTTGTGCTTCAATGGCCGCAGATTCGTGAGTATCTCTTAAGCAAGGCTTTCAAACTCCCAATAAATAGATCAGGTGGGGAACGCATCGAAACTCCTGATTTTCCAATAGACGTAATTCGCGAAGCCGTGGTCAATGCAATTGTTCATCGCGATTACAACATCGAAGGTGCGACAAACTATCTCTACATTGATCCTGAGAAGATCATTATTCGGAGCCCGGGAGTTGTTGTTCCGCCAATTACACTTGAAGACCTAAGAGAATTCAAGGCATCGTGGTACAGTCGCAATCCGAAAATCATGTATGTGTTCAATCAGATGAGGCTTGCTGAACAGCGGGGCAAAGGGATAAGCAGCATGAAGCAATTGCCCTCGCTTGGATTTCCTCTTCCCACATTTGAGATTCAGGGGGGTAGCCTAGTTGTTACTTTTGCGAGAACTCGAACTGCGGCGGGTAAAGCTGATATATCAGCACTGGAGTACAAGGAATTGTTGTTCATTCAGGCCTATGAACCGATTACGCGGGCACAATTCGCTAAAGAGTTCAACCTGCCTACCAGGACTGCCCAAAACCATCTCGGCCGGCTTATTGACATGGGTGTCATTTCCCCGAAGGGAAAAGGCAAGGCAATAAAGTATTATCATAAAAGGATGAGCGTAATGGATAGCAATGAACTCTGAATCGCACCACAAATCGCACCAACATGGCGCGATTCATGTTTTTTACCTGTTTGGTTAGGATGATCGCGCTATTATGCGAGCCAACATGGCGCGATTAAGATTACGAAGAAATCTTGCTGGTTCTATTCGTGCCAATCTTCTCCGCCTAACTAAAACGGTAATATGTGCAGAATAGTCAAATATATAGTCTAAATATTGCCGCCCAACCAGGCATTACAGCCTCCGGACTGAAGAAGCTTATGTTAACTGGATCAAAGTAATATCAAGGGGATGAGTTTATCCGTCTGATTCGGATGGATAAACCAGAGCAAAATAGGCTGGTTATTCATATTTAACTGCTTGTTATTTAAAGGTTATAAACATCAAAATTCAAATGAGTTTATCCATCTCATCAAGATGGTTTTGCTGATTTCATTGGGATGGATATACTTAGGTTATGCTGAAATCTAATGGGGGGTAAAATTATGAAATCATCATATACAAAATGTCTTAATTGTAACACAGTGAATTTATCAATAAGCATTTTATGCAGTGTATGTTCAAAACTACTAATTAGGCTTCGTTGGTGGTTTTTTATATTACTATTTATATCATTTGCTATCTCTAGTTATCTTAGTGGCCAATTAGGATTAATTTGGTTCGAATATGTATATTTGGAATTATTAGTCATAGGTATAATATTTATCTTGTTAAGAAATCATACAAAACTTTGGCCTTCTTTATTCTTTTTCTTTTTTTTATCTTTTATCTTAATTCTATTACACAATTATTATGATCAATTTTCTTTTCTACCAAAGGTTACTACTTCATTTATTAAATTACTAATTGCTATTTATTTACCTATTGCCTATTGGTTTTCTTTTGTTAGAGCCTGTAAAGAAACTGAGCAGAGCATAATAAAGAGCTTTTCCGTATTTTCATTAGTAGTTTTTATTCTTTTAAATTTATTAAAATTAATCAATAAATATTTCTTATTAGTCGATGAAAATATAATATCTGTAATTACCAAGAGTTTATATTTAAGGGAGATATTTTTAATAATATCGATTCTATTCGCTTCATACATTTCTTTTATCAACGCATTGAAAAGAAGAATTTCTCAACCACAAGACTTATTTTCAAAAATTACACATGTTCCTGATTTTACTTTTAATCCAGAAGTAAATTGGATTAGTTCATTTTTACCAATCATTAAAGTAATATATATAGTCACATCAAAAATTTATATAATAATAATTACATTCATAAAAGAGGTCATCAATATTTTTAAAAGAATAATGGAATATTTAGTAAAATTTCTAAATAACTTTATTTTAGAATTCATACAACTTACCAATAATTTAATAAAAGTATTTCTTAGAAGTGTGAGATTTTATATTACATTAAATATGATACCACTTTTCATGTTATTTCTAATATCAATTGTTAATGTTCGCTTATCTCAAAATATCTTTCTTTTTATTAACTCATCAAACAACATAAGTCACTTATTTAATATAATGTTAAAGATATTTTATATTGTATTTCTATCTTTTTTCATGTTATGGTCTATTACTGAATATAATTTTAAAAAGTTTAGGGATAGTTATATTTTTTCAGCAACGTTTATAATTTTCACTATTTTTATTGGTTCATTGTTATCATCATATGCTCTATATGTATTCGCAAAATTTCTAGACAATTCTGTTTTTAAAAGCTTCAATATCTTTTTAGTTACTGGTACTATTTTATTAGGAATATTTTTAGTTTCTATGTTTACTTACAGTAAAATTAAGAAGGAAAAGACGATTTAATAATTCTATAATATTAAGCATAACCCAAAAATGCACCGGATGAAAACGCTACCCTCAATTTTCACATTTCAGTTCGGCCAACTCATGTTTCGGGCGTTGATATTGGTTTTTCTTGTTGGGGTCATTCTTTTCGTTCAGTTGTATATTCGTCCGGTGTTCTGGTAGTTTATCGGTTGGTTTCACCTGTTATGCGAATCGTTAGGCTGAAAAATCGGTAAAACATTATGAATGAAAAAGCACCATCCACACTCACGCTTGATGAAATTGAAGAGATTGAAAAGCTTACGCTTCGTTGGATTTTTCAGGCCGTTTTGGACTTTGGGATGGAAGCGCCTGAAATCTTTCTCAAGTCCCCTGATCGTGTAAAAGATATTGCCGAAGATATAACGAGAGAACTGTTGGATAGATTGCCGGGATATAATGTTCCACAACGTATCTATGGCACTGTGGATTACAAAAAAGCAAGATATATCATTTTGCCGGACCAAACCGTTAGGCAAACCTTGTTTATCGAGTCTAAAGCGGAAAAAGAACATAGATCAGCAACCATCCAAATGTCGCAACTCTCCATTTGGGTTCGGCAACGACGTTCAGGTAGTGAGATTAACGAAAAGGGGTTTTTACCGGAAATCTCTGAATACGGGGGGAAGCATTATTTAACAACCACCTCCCTAGTGCATTTTATGTACAAAGACGAAGGAGGAATGCACCATCTCAAAGAAGTGACCATAGCAGCCGTCCCTAATGGGCTATTACAAGATCGCTATAACCCTACTTGTGAGGACACGATCTGGTTGGCTGGAAGAAATGCGCCAACACTTGGTGAGGATTTTCGGGTGAGACTGAGTTTCTCAAAACTGAAGCAAAAGGCTTCATGGCGAATTCAAAAAATTATCTACGATGAATCTACAGGGGAGTGCACAGGGCAATGGCAGTCGTAAAGATTTCAGAGTATCTTAAATCCAATCACATATATCACGGGGATGCCAGGGTGCTTCTGAAAAAAATAGAGCCTGAAACCGTTGCATTGAGCTTATGGTCACCGCCCTATTTTGTCGGAAAGGATTATGAAAAGGAGTTAACCTTTGACGACTGGAAGCATCTTCTTCATGAGACCATTGCCCTGCATTACGAAATCCTAAAACCAGGGGGGTTCTTAGCGATAAATATTGCGGATATTCTATGTTTTAAGGATGAATCTATGCCAAAAATCATGGCTGAAAATGTCTCAAGAAGAAAAATTGATCTTACAAGAGCACAAATATTAAAAGTAAAAGATAAGAATCCCGACTGGAATCGCTATAAGCTCGCAGAATACTTTGGTTGTAGTGAACAAACTATAGATAGAAGGCTACACGGAAACAATATACGAGGCGGCAAATATCAAGCCCAGACGAGAGTTTTCATTGTGGGTGGGCTTATAGAGAGAATGGCTTTAGATGCTGGTTTATATGCTTATGATAGACGTATTTGGGTAAAAGACGCGGCATGGGAAAGCTCCAGGTGGCATACGATTTCCTATCGGGCCGTTGATGAATTCGAATATTTGTATGTTTTCTGGAAACCTGGCGTAACAAAAGTGGATCGCTCCAGATTAACCAAGCAAGAGTGGATCAACTGGGGGTCGAGAGGCATTTGGGAAATCCCTTCCGTGCGAAGCAATGCGGATCATGAATCAAAATTTCCCATTGAATTACCCAGAAGGGCTATAAAGCTATTTACAGATTCAGAGGATATTGTGCTGGATTGCTTTATTGGAAGTGGAACAACGGCTTTAGCGGCAATAAGTGAAGGGCGAAGGTATATTGGAATCGATAAAGAAAAGAGGTCGGTAGAAATATCTAGGGCAGCGGTGGCCTCGTATCATGAATATGCCAAAGAGCCTCAACAAATGGAATTAATGGTGCAAGAAATAGAAGCCAAATATGAAGCAAAAACCGAAACCTAACAACAGCTTGCAGTTGACCGCTCCTCTGCTACGCTCCACAGTGGCAACTGAAGCTGGGCGTTATGCTGTATATTAAAATTTAGAGGTTAATCATGGCATCTAAAATTATTTTAACGGATGAAGAAATAATCACATGCCCTCAATGTTCAAATAAATTTTCATTACATCAAGGTATTACGAGACAGACACTTGATAAATATGAAGAAGAATTTAATAATGAAATTAAGGAACAGAGTAAAAGATCAGAAGAAAGAATACGTGCTGAGTTAGAAAAACAATTGAAATCTGTCTATTCTGTTGAAGTTCAAGAACTCAAGGATAAATTATCAGATAAAGAAGCAATATTAAATCGAGCAAGAATCAAGTTTAAAAATTTGCAAACGGAAGAACGCAAAAAACTCGAAGAGGAATTTGAATTAGAGAAAAAAAGCTACTTCGAAGAAATATCAAGAAAAGACTCAGAATTGAAGAAATTTAGGGAGCAAGAGATAGAATTGAGAAATGAAAAACGTAAACTTGAAGATGACAAAAAGAATATGGAGTTAGAAGTTCAAAGAAAAATTGATACAGAAAAAGATAAAATGTATGAACAAATATCAAAAGATATATCTGATAAATTTCGACTAAAAGAATCAGAATATCAAAAGAAGTTGAGCGATGCCCAAAGAGCTAATGAAGAACTTGAAAGAAAATTAAAGCAAGGATCACAACAACTTCAAGGAGAAGTGTTAGAGCTCGAGATAGAAAAATTATTATATACAGAATTCCCCCTCGATAATATCAATCCTGTTAAAAAAGGGGAACGTGGTGCTGATATTTTACAAGAAGTATGCACGCCGACTGGTCAAATTTGTGGTACTATAATATGGGAAGCCAAAAATCAAAAAAATTGGTCTGATAAATGGATTCAAAAATTAAAGGATGATCAAATAGAAGTCAATGCCGAAATTGCTGTTATTGTAAGTTCTTCCTTGCCTAAAGATATGCAAGAATTATTTGAACGTAGAGATGATATTTGGATTTCAAGCGATAAAGTAGTTAAACCAGTAGCTCATTCCTTACGATTAATGTTACTTGAAATGAATAAAATAAAGATGGTAAGTGCAGGTAAAAGCGAAAAAATGGAATTGTTGTATGATTATTTATGTAGCCATCAATTCACACAAAAAGTAAAAGGAGTCATAGAGACTTTCGTAAATATGAAAACAGAATTAGATCAAGAAAAAAATGCTTTTCAAAGAATTTGGAAAAAACGTGAAAGTCAAATTGATAGAGTAGTTAATAATATGAGTAGTATGATAGGTGAATTGCAAGGTATTGCACAGCATTCAATTCCACAATTAGAGGATATACAACCTCTGTTATTGCCAGTTTCTGATGATGAGTTATAGATAATCAGCATAACAAAAATTTCAACCTGACTGGAACAGCGATTGGCGAATTTGATTTTTCGGTACTCGCAATACGTTTTCAAAAATATTGAAATACAATGCGTCGTATGTTCCAGCAGGTTATTTTCACGTTATACGCGTAAATAGAGGGCTAAAATGAATCCTGAATTTTGGCGCAATTTTTTCCAATGGATGATGTACATTGCCACTGCATTTATTCTAATTGGTACCATTGGTGTAAATATTTTTACTAAGAAAATTGAAAAACTTGAAAAAGATAAAACAGCATTACTTGAAAGGCAGCGTGATGCTGAAATAGAAAAAAATATAAAAAATACAGAAAAACTATTAACACTGAATACTTTCCTTGGGGGAATTGATAATCCCGTTGAAAAGCTGTTCTTAATAATTGACTTTTATCGGTCCTGCACAGTTGAAGAACTACAAGGATTTGTATGTTATTTAAACTTCCATAAAATAAATAGGACTTATGAATTTAAAGTTAGTCACGCAATGAAACATCCTGAAAATGAAATGAGATTATTCTTGAAACAAAAATCTGTAAATAGTGGAGAATGGAACTCTAATCCATCTATTATGCAAGCTTTCCACAATAGAGCTGAAACTTCATTTTTAGCATTCGATCTTTGGTACTTTTTAAAAGAGAAACCGAAAGGATTAAAAATAAGAGATTTAAATTCAGCATTTTTCGAAATTGCTGTTAGCAAGAAACACTCCAATTTAATAAAAGAATTTCAAATCAATGTAAATGACTGGACAATAATACATAGAAATTGTATTGATAATAATTGGAAAGATTATAAGTCAGATTGGTTGCCTTCCGATAAAATTGAACTCGGAGCATATTACTATCGTGATTTTCAAAATAGAGAAATAATAACGCAAAGAATTGATTTTTTCCAAGAAGGTGCCTCTCGTTATTATGTTATGTTTTAATAATTCGCCCATAACACAGCAATGCAGGGGATGCGACCGCCCCCTTTCATTCGTTATTTTCGGTTTGGCCTACGGTCGGTTACAGCGTTCATTTATATTGCATGAATTGGGTTTCGTTTCATTGTTTTTGTAAGTTAAGGTTTTTTGTTCAGGTCGGTTCGTGGTTGGTCGCACCCCTGATCGCCAACGTTAATCAGCTCATTTCTTTTGCCTAATTCAATTGGTTCCATCAATAGTTTAAACTTATAGGAAAAAAATGTTAGAACGCTACACCCTTCCCGAAATGGGGGAGGTTTGGTCGGAAGAACATAAGTTTGAAACCTGGCTCCGGGTGGAAATTGCCGTCTGTGAAGCCCAGGCCGAAATGGGGTTAATCCCGAAAGAAGCGGTTTCCGTCATCAGGGAAAAAGCTGCATTTGACGTTGGGCGAATTCAGGAGATCGAAGAAAAGGTCAATCACGACGTCATCGCCTTCCTGACCAACGTGGCCGAAAACGTGGGTGCCGAGGCCCGGTATGTTCATCTGGGGATGACCTCTTCGGATGTCCTGGATACAGCTTCGGCCCTGAGGTTACAGGAAGCCGGTGACATTATTTCAAGAAAAATAGAGTCTCTGAAAAGCCTGCTGGCCGGAAAAGCCCTTCAATATCGTGACAGGGTCATGATCGGCCGTACCCACGGGATGCATTCAGAGCCCATTACCCTGGGTCTCAAATTCGCCGTCTATTTCTATGAAATGGGTCGTAACATCCAGCGTTTCCAAAGGGCACTGGACGGGATTTCTTTCGGCAAGATCTCCGGGGCGGTGGGCACTTTTGCTTTCTTAGACCCCAGCATAGAGGAGAAGACCTGTTCCCTTTTGGGTCTGAAGCCGGCTCCCATATCCACCCAGGTCCTGCAACGGGACCGTCATGCTGAATTTTTAACAACGCTGGCCATTATTGCCGGTTCGCTTGAAAAAATCGCCACCGAGATCAGGAATTTGCAGCGGACGGAAATTCTGGAGGTGGAAGAGCCCTTCGGCAAAGGTCAGAAAGGCTCCTCAGCCATGCCCCATAAACGGAACCCTATCACCTGCGAACGGATCGTCGGCTTAGCCCGGATGGTCCGGGCCAACGCTATGGTTGCCTTAGAGAATATCGCCCTGTGGCATGAGCGGGATCTCACCCATTCTTCGGCCGAGAGGATCATCTTCCCCGATACCACTATTCTTATTGATTACATGCTGGAAAAAACGATCGCTGTTTTAGAAAACCTGACGGTTTATCCGGAGAACATGGAGGCCAATCTTAACCTACTGAATGGTCTCATTTTCTCCCAGGCGGTGCTGTTAGCCCTGGTAAAAAAAGGGATGGACCGGGAAGGGGCATACCGAATAGTGCAGCGGAACGCCATGGCGGCTTCTCGAGCCCGGGAAAATTTTAAAGAGAAAATATCGGGGGATAAAACCATAAAGAAATTATTAACTCTTGAAGAGATAGAAGATTGTTTTGACCTGAAAACACACTTGAGAAACATAGACCGGATTTATGAGAGAGCAGGGTTAGGTAGCGTAAATCAGCGGGGTGGATAGATGGAAAAATTGGATCTTTTTTTAGAGGGAAGGACCAAGCGGCTTTATAGGACGGATAATGAAAACTTCTTGATCCTAGAGTTTAAGGACAATGCCACTGCCTTTGACGGTCAAAAGAAGGGAAAGATCGAGGGAAAGGGAGCAATAAACAATCAGATTTCCTCTCATTTGTTTAAATATCTTGAAAGCCACCACGTGGCTACCCACTTTGATCGCAGTGTCTCGCCTACAGAGATGCTGGTTAAAAAAGTGGAGATTATCCCCATCGAGGTGGTGGTTCGCAATGTGGTGAGCGGACGCATGGTGACCCTGTATGGGTGGAAGGAGGGGGAAGAACTGAAGTGTCCGGTGGTGGAATACTATCTTAAGGATAATTCTCTTTCCGATCCCATGATCAACGAAAGCCACGTCATGGCTTTTGAACTGGCTGAGGCTGAGGAGGTAAAGGCCTTAAACCGCATTGCCCGTAAGGTTAACGTAATTCTGCGGCCCTTTTTCGACCGTCGGGAACTGTTGTTGGTAGATTTCAAATTGGAATTCGGCCGTCACAAAAATTATCTTCTGGTGGCAGATGAGATCTCCCCGGATACCTGCCGGATCTGGGACAAAAAAAGCAAAAAAAAATTGGATAGGGATCGTTTTCGCAAGGACATGGGTGGGGTGAAAGATGCCTACCAGGAAGTTTTGACCCGGATTGTGGGAGCTGAATCCTCTCAATCTGTAATAACTTAACTCAACGATGGCCAGGGAAGGTCGAAAAATTATCTTTATTGCCCTTGGATTTTTCTTTATTTTCGGTCTATTGGCGGGAGTAAAGGGAGGCATTTTCTGGATGGGGGGTTCCATTTTTTTCTGTCTCGCTTTCCTGTTTGTCCTCTTCTTTTTTCGGGACCCAGAACGGGAGGTTATCCCCGATCCCAGGGTTATTTTAGCCCCGGCTGATGGCCGGGTGGTCCATGTAGGCGATTTCTTTGACGAACGATTTTTAAAGGGCGAAGCGAAGAAGGTGGATGTCTTTATGTCCCTTTTCAACGTTCACATCAATAGGATCCCCATGTCAGGAACGGTCCGATTATTGCAACATCTACCCGGTTCATTCTATTCAGCTTTCCGTCCCCAGGCATCCGAGCGAAATGAGCAGATGCTCATCGGCATTCAAAATGGGGAAACCCGGGTGCTCCTTAAACAGGTAGCCGGCGTTATGGCCCGACGGATCGTCTGCCGATTGCAGGAGGGGGAAGGGGTGTGTCAAGGGGAACGTTTTGGGATGATCAAATTCGGTTCCAGGGTGGAAGTCGTCTTACCCAAATCTACTATATTAAGGGTTAAGGTGGGGGATCGGACCAGGGGGGGCGAAACAATTTTAGGAGAATTATAATAATGAAGTACACCAAACAGATCGTGCCTAGTTTGTTTACGGTGGGCAATCTGGGCTTTGGCTTTTGGGCGGTGACCAAGGTCCTGACGGGAAGCTTTGAAGCAGCAGCATTTCTAATCATCATCGCTTCCATCTGCGATGGACTCGACGGGAAAGTAGCCCGCTATGTGAAGGGGCAATCCCAGTTTGGAGTAGAGTTTGATTCCATAGTGGACGCCATTTCCTTCGGGCTGGCACCCGCCATTTTACTCTATCAGTGGTATTTTTATCAATGGGGTAAGTGGGGGGTACTTGTTTGTTTTTTCTATTTGCTATGTGTGTGTTACCGACTGGCCCGTTACAACGTTCTGCAGACCGGGTACCCCCAGAAAAGATATCTGGGGCTACCCACCCCGGCAGCGGCTATTACCTTAGCTTCCTTTGTGTTGTTCAATTTTGAATACTGGGATCAGGTCATTTTGGACCGGATTCTATTAGGCTTAATGGTGATACTGGCCCTCTTGATGGTCAGCCATGTCCGCTATGATGCCCTCCCCAAGCTGAGCTTTAAGGAATCAAAGAAGAATGTTTGGAATCTCCTTTTACTTTGCTTGGCAGTTATTGCGGTTGCTCTTTATCCTCGCAAGGTTTTCTTTCCCATTATGTCCGGGTATATCCTCTTTGGGATGGTAAGATGGTCGGTGCATTTTATCCGGAAGCGCCCCTTTGAAGAAGCGGAACAGAAAAAGGTGATACCATAAAATCATGCTAGCAAAAATCTACATTACATTGAAAGATGGAATCTTAGACCCCCCCGGGAAAACCGTACAACAGGCCTTGACTTCCCTGGGTTATGCCAACGTAGAAGATGTGCGGATCGGGAAGTACGTTCTGGTTCGTTTTAAGAACGGGGAGCGGACTGATCTTGAAGATCAGACCCGGCAGATGTGCGAGAAACTGTTGGCTAACCCGGTTATTGAAAGTTTTTCCTTTGAAATTGTTGAAAACCCGGAAAGGGAGAAATGAGATTTGGGGTCGTTGTTTTTCCAGGGTCCAATTGTGACCATGACTGCTATTATGTGTTGAAAAACGTCTTAGGGCAGGACGTTTCATTCGTTTGGCATAAAGAAACCCTCCTGGAGAAATTTGACGGTATCGTCCTTCCGGGGGGGTTTTCTTATGGGGATTATCTACGTACGGGGGCTGTCGCCAGGTTTTCACCCATTATGGAGGAAATTAGCCGCTATGTTCGCGGTGGAGGATCTGTTCTTGGTATATGTAACGGCTTTCAGATCCTCTTGGAGTGTGGGTTATTACCCGGGGCCATGTTGCCTAACTCCAACCTCAAGTTTATCTGTAAAAATGTACACCTGCGGGTGGAAAATACTCTCTCCAATTTTACCCATAATTTCCGGGAGGGCGAGGTTTTAAAAATGCCCATAGCCCACGCAGAAGGCAATTATTACGTAGACAAGGAAACCCTGAAAGGGTTAGAAGACAGGGGGCAGATCGTCTTTCGGTATTGTACCCCGGACGGTGAAGTGGTGAGCTCAGCCAATCCCAACGGATCGGTGGAAAACATAGCGGGCATCTGCGACCAAAGGGGCCGGGTATTGGGTATGATGCCCCATCCTGAGCGATGTGCCGAGGGGATCCTCGGGGGCGTTGACGGACGGAAAATCTTTGAATCCTGGCTACAAACTGTAAAGTGAGCTGCGAAATGATGGAGAAATGGATTATTGCCTGCCCCGTCCGCCGTGCCCGACTAGGGTAGGAGGCTATGCTCCCAGGGGATAAAAATTTTCCTTTCTTTTTTCATTTGTCCATCCCAAATTGACTTAAGATTCCATAGTTTGCCGATTTGTTTTTTAAAGATTTTTAGCATGGAATAAATTTATGATGAGAAAAAGATCTATCTTTATTGTTTTCCTGATTTTGATTCTGGGTGCGGTGTTGGGATCGGTGATGGGGGAGGTTATTGGCCTGGTGCTGCCCGAGGGGGTCGTCAAGCAGGTTTTTATCAAGGGTCTAAAATTCGAGATAGGTCCAATTACAGTTGATTTAGTTATGTTCACCTTTACCATAGGGTTTAGCTTAAAGCTGAACTTTATTAGCGTGCTTGGGATTGGAATTAGCGCCTACCTGTTAAAATGGTATCGGTAATTGTGTAAAAATGACTACCACTAAAACCCGGGAAAAGGGGGAAAAAAAACGAGGTGAAAAGGTAATGTCCTTTGTTGACCACCTGGAAGAACTCCGCCTCCGATTGATTTATATAATTGTTGGCCTGGTGGTTGCCGCCGTCATATGTTTCATCTTTGCCGGTCGGATCCAGGAAGTTCTGGTCCAGCCCTATTTCAGGGAGGGGGACTCCTCCCTGGCACTACTCAATCCCACCGAGGGTTTCCTGGTTCAGCTAAAAATCTCTTTGATCGCCGGGTTTTTTCTGGCCTTGCCCTTCATCTTCTATCACTTCTGGCACTTTGTGGCCCCAGGTCTCTTGCAAAAAGAAAAGAAATATGTCCTGCCTATCATTTTTTTTTCCACCCTTTCTTTTTTGTTGGGGGGGGTGTTCGCCTATCATATCTTACCCTACGCTACCCGTTTTTTCCAATCTTTTTCTTCTAATGGGATCGTCAATACCTGGTCTCTGGGAAAATACGTCGGATTTATTGCCCGGTTAATGCTGGCTTTTGGGGTGGTCTTTGAACTGCCCATCGTCATCTTTTTCCTGGCCAAAGTGGGCGTAGTTAGTCCCCAGTTTTTAAAGCAGAAACGGAAACATGTCATTGTCCTTTTTTTTGTCATGGCGGCGGTGATTACCCCACCGGATGTTTTTACCCAGTTAATCTTAGTGGCCCCTTTAATAATCCTATTTGAGATCAGCATTCTGTTGGCCAAATTAGCCTATCCGAAAGAGGAAACCAGTGGATAGCCATAAAACAGGTGGTTTTCCACCCCAATTTAATGGGTTATCATTACCAAATTGTAGCCACAGGCTTCATGCCCGCGTGTGGTAAATCCGCACCCCGAAGATTCGGGGTGCGACTACGAGCATTTTTTGATTCTTATGGGTTAATGTTATCAAGTTGTAGCCGCAGTCCCTGCTCCCGATGGATGTTGTCATCCATCGGCAACCGAAAGGGAAAAGGCTGTCCCGAACCTTTGGGACAACATACCCGCCGAACTCCATAGGGATGACAACATCTTACCATTTCCGCACTCCACTTTCATTACTGTTAGAATTACAAAAACATTTAATTTGCCTGCACAAAAGATAAAAACTCTATTTTGATACTCTAAATGTGGTCTTACTCTGAAATTCGGTCTCGACTTATGAGTGATGAGATCAGTAGGTTGAAGTGGTGCGGCATTATTTGCAAATGATAAAAGATAACGGATAGTTAAATGCTTTTGTCTCCTTATTCGAGCAGGAGGGATTAAAGGAGGCGGCACGGATAGATCGTAAAATTAAGGGGGTGCGCCGTGAAATTGGCCGGTATGATCCTGTGAATCAAGGATTTGATCGTTGTGAAAGATCAGCCCCTGAGCTGTGCCTCCCTCGTTATGATGCAAAACTGTTAACTTCTTCCAAAGAACTGGCCGATTATTATGAAAAGGTCGTCAAAATAGTGGGTGATGCCAAAATATCTTCAAGGGAAAAAGTCGCTCCTTGGGTTTTTTATGGGTCAGGTAATGCGAAAAACGGGAGGCCGAGCAAATCCTAAGAACCTTGAATTCATTGTTGAAAGAAAAATTGTCGAAAATGCTTACATCAGAATAGATGCATTTTTTGTAAAAAATTTATCCAAACTCTGCATTTTTCTCTTGACATTTTGAAAAAAATTGTTAAATTATAATATAACATATGATTTATATCACATGAAGTAGTGATGTATATCACAAAGTTCTATATCATTATGCATATTTCAAATGGGGGTAAGTTAATGGAAAGCCGATTTTAGAGCGACTAATCGGCTTTTTTTATTTTAAAATGATATTTTAGGGTTAAAAACGTGAAATATATAATTTAAGGGTCTATTGAAAGGAGGTGATGAGGAAAAAGTGGCTAAAAATCTTTTTAAAAAACAGAAAGCAAAACACCCATAACAGGGAGGAGTTGAAAAATGTATCGAAAGATCTTTTTAGTGGCTACTTTGTTGTTCCTTCTGCCTGCCTTGATATTTGCTACAGAGGGTAAATTGCGCGGCGTGGTAACAGACGAGGAAACAGGTGAGCCACTCCCCGGCGCGAACGTTATACTTGAGGAAACCGTCCTCGGTGCATCCACCGATTTGGAAGGTGTGTATGTCGTGCTCGCCGTTTCGCCCGGAAGGTACACGGTGCGAGTCAGCTACATTGGGTACCAGACGTTAGCGGTCTCCAACATCCGCGTCAGCGCAAACCTCACCACCACGAAAGATTTCCAGCTCACCCCAACAACAATAGATCTCGGGGCAATCGAAGTGGTGGCAGAGCGCCCGCTGATCCAACGGAATACCACCAATACCATCCGGATGACGACCCAGGAAGATATTCAGAACATGCCAATCCGTGGGTTGGATAATATCCTGGCGCTGGAAGCAGGCACAGTGCTGCAGGACGGCATACTGCACATACGTGGCGGTCGCGAACGTGAAGTGGCATACTTCATTGATAATGCCACAGCGACAGTTCCCTACGTTGAGATCGGCCTTGGGGGTAGGGGCATGCAGTCGCAAAACCCCGGACTTGGAGAGGACCCTAACTACAGCGTTATACAAGAGTCAATTGAAGAAATTCAGATGCAGGCAGGGGGTTACACGGCGGAGTTCGGGGGTGGAAACTCAGCCATAGTACGCACCACCATGCGCTCCGGTGGCCCCAGACTCAGGGCGACAGTTGATTACCGGACGGACGCCTTTGCGAAGGAAGGCGAACAGTTTCTTGGAACATCGTCGTATGGCTACCAAAACGCCGTGCTCACCTTGAGTGGACCTATGCCCTTAATTCCTAAACTCAGGTTCTTTGCCGCGGGTCAGTACAACTATATGGACAACCGAACCCCAAGTTTTATTGAGCCCTTCAAGTTTGAGGGTCTGACAGAGGATGGTTATGCGGGGAGATCAGCTTATACCGATTCCCTGCTACCTGAAAATGGTACGGTCGAGTTCAAGCGGAATCATCTGCCCGACAACTGGAGGAAAGACGGCTCTATCCAGGGAACGTTGCTGTATCCCCTGACAGATGCCTTCAAATTGCGGTTTACGGGTAGTTATCGCGGCTTAAGCCAGCTCACCGAGGGTCACCTCTTTGGGGGAACTCAAGCATCAAATTCCCCTTCATCTTTATACAACTATTTCAATATGGATAGAAGGCCGGAAAGAAGGGAGAGGTGGGGGTTAACCAGCCTGCGAGCCACCCATATTTTAAACCCCAAGACCTTCTATGAAGTTACCCTTTCCTACTCGAATCGGTCCTACAAGAGATTTGACCCGGAATTCGAGGATGACTGGAGGTCCTATCCAGACAGCATAGCCAACTATGAAAAGGGATACGGGGTAGACTCAACCAACCAATGGCTGTCAAGGTATCGGCCCCCCATTGAGTACAGTACCATCAACAATTTTGAATTCCAACCCCCAGGTTTCCCCACCAACCAATACGAGAAAAATAGCCAGTCGGATATCGGGGCGGCCCTCGACTTCACCACCCAGATGACGAAAACCTGGGAGTTAAAAGCAGGCGGCCGATTCGACCAGTGGACCATGCGCCGTTTCAACATTCGGGATATCAGTGATTTAATGGAGGTTGAGTATGGTCCAGACGGAAGTTTAGACCCTGACAGATTTGCCAGCGACTATGAACGGTGGGTGAAACTTGCTAGATCAGGTGATAGACTCCGCCCGATCATCTACGGATACGACATTGATGGGGAGGAATACGACGAATTTCCCAATGGTCCCCGTAAGCCGTTATTCGCCTCCTTCTACCTCCAGAATAAGTTCGAACACCGCGACATGATCCTCAACCTCGGTCTCCGCTTCGAAAGGATTGACATCAACGCCCCGATGCCAAAAAATCTTGAGGAACCCGCCTTTGACGAGGACCTCGACTGGATAATCGAAGACGAAATGGAGGAGAGTGATCCCTATGACTACTGGCTGCCACGGGTCACCTTTTCGTTCCCGGTGACCGATAAAACGGTATTTTACACCTTATATGGCAAATACGTACAGATGCCGAACCTGAGTTCCATCTATCATGGGGTTCCGAAAATCAGTATGACCGTCAGTGAGGTCACCCGTCGTCCATACGGTTACTTTGGAGATTGGGTAGGGTTTTCTGCCAAGCCGGAGCATACTACCCAATACGAAATGGGTATCCGCCAATCAATAACTGACAATTTTGCCCTCACCGCTACCGGGTTTTATAAGGACCTTCGGGATCAACTCCGATGGGATGTTGTCCGAGCAGTAGGAGAAGAATACGATACAGAAGGTGAAATACAGTATGCGGGTCGTCTCAACAATGACTTTGGTACGGTGAAAGGGGTGGAGCTGACCCTGGAACTTCGACGCACCAAGCGGCTAACTTCCAGGGCTAATTACACCTGGTCTGATACCCGGGGAACGGGATCCGATTCCAGACAATCAAGGGTCTGCGTGAGCGACGAAGTGATCGCAGAGTATCCCACCCTCATCTTCCCGCTCGACCATCACCAGCCCCATAGGGGTTCGGTGATGTTGGACTACCGCTTTGGCAAGGGTGATGGTGGTAAGCTACGCCAGGGTATGGGGATGAATTTGCTATTGACCTTCAACAGCGGCCATGCCTACACCAAGATTGTGGAGCCGCAAAACCTCGGTCAGGCAAATGCGTGGAATGTGGGCGTGCGTGCATTGGGTGACTCCCGCTTCCGAAACCCTGAAGAGCCGCTAAACTCTTCCCTGACGCCCTGGAATTTTAACGTTGACCTCAACTTGAATAAGTTATTCTACCTTGGCGGGATTAACGTAGATGTGTATGTGAACGTGTTGAACCTGTTTGACACCAAACATGTCATCAACGTCTATCCCATGACGGGAACTGCCGAAGATGATGGATGGTTGAGGGCTCCGCTGGCGGCTCCGTTTAATGCAATCCCCAACTATACCGATTTCTACAGGGCGATCAACTCCGATAACCGGTGGGCGTTTCAGGGGGTATGGGGGCAAGACCTCTATGGTACCCCCCGTCAGATACGCTTCGGCGTAAGGCTGGAACTCTGATAAATTGGTTTACCGATTGGATTGTTTGAACTAAGATTCAAAAAAGAGGAGTTAGGAACCATGAGGAAAATAATTATTCTATCCATTGTTGCCGCGGTTGCCTTGCTCAGCATGCTGGTGGGATCGGTTTCCTTTGCTAAAGAGGAAGCCAATGAGACAATGAGCGGCAGGGGCTCGCTTTACAAGTCCAGCGATTATAAGCCGGATCGTTACCAGGTTCTCAACATTAATAACCTGTGGACCTGGACGCGCAGCGACGGTATCTCCAACCATTCGCCGTTGGGGGATAACGGGACCTTCTTTCCGCGGGGGACAGCCTGGCTCATCTACACGGACGGCATCATGTGGGGTGGCAAATGTTACAAAGATGCTGCATTGACAGAGCCCGCTCCACTTGGTCAACTAATTCGAGTGGGCGGCACCAATTACGTCACTGGGTGTCGTGAAGGGCACATTGAAGGCACCGATGCTACCGCTGAGCCGTCCCCTCCTGGCGATGCTCTTATCTATAGAATCCGCCGCGACTACGCATCCATGTCCACGGAAGAATTGCAGAGGGATGCGGCGGAATCTAACGAGACCTCCGTCTCCAGCATAACCAGTGCAGAGACGGATGAGATCTACGATCGGTACGAGTTAGATTGGGAAAATTGGCCGGTTGACCTTGGTGCCCCCTATATTGATAGAAACGGGGATGGGTTATACACCGCGCCGCCCCCCTTCAGTGCAACCTTCACCGTAGATGATCTCATCGCTGGGGGTCACGATGAACCGGGAATTGCTGGGGCCGACCCCAACTCACCAGCAGACCAGGTGGTATGGACGGTTTTCAATGACCTCGACAGTGAGCAATGTATTGTCCTGCAGGGTTCCCATCCGATGGGTATGGAAGTGCAAATCACGGTTTGGGGCTACAAACGCACCGACGCCCTGGGCAGTATCTATTTCCGCCGGGCAAGGATTATTAACAAGGGAGGCGTTGACACCAATGGTGATGGTAGCGCGGACGGCTCTTTCTGGGTTGACAGCATGTATGTGGCCCAGTGGTCAGATCCAGATTTGGGCTCAGCGGGTGACGACCTGTTGGGTTGCGATACCACCTTGAGCATAGGGTATGTGTATAATGGCAATGCCAACGATAACGAGTATGTTAAGTTTGGTCTGCCCCCGCCTACGGCAGGGTATGACTTTCTGCAAGGTCCGATTGTGGCAGACAGCGGCTCTGTTGCGGTGTTCGACCTCAAATACCGAAACGATTTCAAGAATTTACCCATGACGTCCTTTTCGTGGTTTTCCGCCGGGAGTCCTATCTCTGATCCACCGCGTGACTATGGTACAGGGACGTTGCGCTGGTACAAAATGCTTCGGGGATATGTCCCCTTAGATGGACCCCTTGCATATTATCCATTCCCTGCGGGTGTAACACCGAATACGTTTCCGTATTCTGGGGATCCAGTCACACAAACAGGTCTTCTTGATGGTCAGGGAACGCCCGACTCGTTTGCTCCGGGCGACCGCCGACTCAACGTCAGCACCGGTCCCTTTACCTTAGCCCCTGGGGACACCCAGGAAGTTGTTGTGGCTGTTGTATGTGGAATCGGTGCCGATAGATTCTCCAGTATTTCGGTGATGAAGTTCAACGACCGTTTTGCCCAGAACACCTACGACGCCCTCTTCCAGGTTCCCAGTCCGTCAAAAGCACCAACTGTGGTTGTAACTGAATTGGATGGTCAGGTGGTTCTGGAGTGGGGGACCGATCTGGCGCGCGTTACCGACATAGAGACCACGGTGAACGAGCCCGGCGGTTTTGTGTTCGAAGGTTACAACGTGTATCAATTCCCAAGTGCAGGTGCCTCCATCACCACCGAAGGAACAAAACGTATTGCCACCTATGACCTACCAACTGACCCCACGGTAATTCAAGACGAGCAATTTGACGTAAGCTCCGGTCTTGTTCGGTTTATGCCCGTTCAATTTGGCACAAACAGCGGCATAAAGCGTTTCTTCGAATTTGACCGTGATTATGTCCTGGATGTTGACAAAATCTACAACGGGCAGGAGTATTATTTAGCCGTTACGGCCTACTCACGGGCCACGGTGTCCGGATACTTACCGGCGGCCCTGGAGTCGAGCCCGACAATCCTTACAGCTGTCCCCAAAGTGCCGTTTGGAGTCACCTATTATTCGGCGTACAATGACACACTTGCTGTTGAGCATGTTAGTGGAACCAGTGACGGTGTTGTACGTCCTATCGTTCTCGATCCCACGTTAAGTACGGGTGATACTTACGAGGTCAGTTTTGTAGCTACGGACAGTACTCCGGTGTGGAAATTGACGAATATCACGGATAATGTAGTTCTCCTCGATAACCAAACTAACCAAAGCGGAGACGATGAGTACAAGTTTGTTGATGGTCTCAACTTGAAGGTGGAAGGTCCACCACTTGAAGGAAACTCCTGGTCGGCTGAGGAAATAACGGGCGAGCGCTGGTTCTCGGGAGCGGGTGATGGCGAACTGCTGTACGGAGGCGCCTACCTCGCTCCAAACTTCACTGGCAGTGGAATGGATCCCGCCGATTATAAGACAGTGGAGATCCGCTTTGTTGCGAAGACAGGCTACACAGATGACAACGGCAACGGAGCGTACGATATTGGTGAACCGTATACAATGCCAGAAACTGGCACACAGAAAGCCTGGCTTTATCAGACCTGGAATGATGAGGATGCGTACCGAGGATTTTTCGATGTGCCTTTCACTGCATGGGATGTTCAAGGGGCGAATCCCCGTCAACTGAATGTTATCGTCCGGGATTATGATGATAATGGCCAATGGGATTTGCATGACGACGATGTTTCTCCGTACAACTATACCTGGATCGCGGATACTGACTACGATCCGACGGGCGTGTTGCACGGTCCTCCCTCGCTGGGTGGTACAGGGTGGCTTTTCGATCAGAGCGATAAACCGGCACTCTGGACCTTGTGGCTAGGTCAACGTGGTTCGAGAGAACCTTATGGAGCAGATGTCACATTGACGTTGGTGCCAAACTTCGTTAACACTGTGACTGACGTTTTTGGATTCAGCGCCCCCATGCCAAGAACAGGTTCTGATGATGAAGAATTTAGTGCAGAAAAGGTAGGCGTGTTCCCAAATCCGTACTACGCCTATAACCCAGCGGAGAGAAGCAAGCTTGCCAGGTTCGTCACCTTTAACAACTTACCGCCAGTGGCGACTATCAGAATCTTCAACTTAGCCGGTCAGTTGGTGCGAAAGATAGAGAAAGACAATACCTCACAGTTCCAACAGTGGAATCTGCTGAATCATGATTCCCTTCCGGTGGCCAGCGGTATGTACATTGCGCATATTGAGATGACATTGCCTACAGGCAATAAGAAGTCCACCAAGATTCTGAAGCTAGCGATCATCCAAGAGCAAGAAGTGCTCGATGTGTATTAATGCCACGCTGAATCATTTTTGGATTTAAACAACTGAATAAGGAGATAATGCCATGAAAAACAGAGTCATATTTTCTTTGGTGGTCCTCTGCGTGGTGATGGCCGTGATGGTCAGCAGCCTTGATGCGCAGGAGGCACGGAACAGGAGGATCGGGAGCGCGGCAGCGACGGAGCTTCTGATCCCGGTTGGGGCGCGGGACATGGCCATGGGGGGTTCGAGCATCGCAGTCTCGGAGGGTGTTGAGGCTATTCACTGGAACCCTGCCGGTCTGGCACTTCTTCCTACCTCTGCTGAGGCACTGGTCTCTTCGATGTCGTACATAGCTGACATCCAGCTAAACTATGGTGCTGTTGGGGTTTCCTTCGGCCGTTTAGGTGTGCTGGGGCTCAGCGTTAGGTCTTTGAGCTTCGGCGACATCCTCCTGACTACAAATGATGATCCCGAGGGCGAGGCGGGCAGGACATTCTCACCCGCCTTTATTACTGTAGGACTGAGCTATGCTATAGCGTTTACCGATAGGGTCAATGCTGGGGCTACCATTAAAGCAATCTCTGAGAAGATGGGTCGAGCGTACGGTTCCGGGTTTGCCGTGGACCTCGGCGTGCAATACCATGGGCTCGCTGAGGTTCCTGGACTCAACGTCGGCATTGCCATGAAGAACTTCGGTCCCCAGGTTGAGTTTGGTGGATCCGGCTTATTACGCAGAGCCACCTCGAGCGAGGGGCGGCGCCCGGAACAGCACTACCAGAGCCAAGCGGCCAGCTACGAGCTACCCTCCGTAGTGGAAATTGGTGTAACCTACGAGCGCTCCTTAGGCGAGAACCTGGATTTGAGACTAAACAGCGCCTTCGTAAACAATAACCTGGCGCTCGATTCATACCGGTTAGGCGGCGAAGTGGGCTTTGGCCTACAAAAGGCCCGCTTGTTTGGCCGCGGCGGTATTGAACTCGCCCCGACAGAAGACATTGACGAGTTTATTTTTGGTCCTACCCTGGGGTTTGGTCTGTACTACGAGGCCGTTGGGATCAACTTTATGCTGGATTATGCTTGGCGGCAAGTCGAATACTTCAATGACAATTCGGTGTTTTCGTTGAAGTTTGGCTTCTAGGATTCGCCCCAAGATATTTCCAACCGTAAAGTATTTCTTGAGATTAAGAGAAAGGCTGTCTTTCGTGGACAGCCTTTCTCTTGTTGACCAACAGCAGGGGATAAATGTTAAGACGTTTCTTTGGCGCCCCAGAGTCGTTACTTTTATGCTTACTTTATTCCTCGACTTTCCTCTTTTCCTGTGAGCAACACCCGCCTCCTAAATCCTACTTTCCTGAAACTGGTCGAAATGCACTTTATCAGCGTTCCCTCGACCTGCGAAGCAATCTTAACGTTCTATCTATAGCGATTCAACCCGGTCATGAGGATCTCTCTGCCTTAGCGTTTTTCCGCCTTGGGCGGGGTGCAACAATTATGAGTGCCTACCTCACAAACGGGGAAGCTGGTGAGAGCGATGTCCAGGCAGAATATCCTCCGTATCTTGCCGCGATCCGCCGGGAGGAAGCCTCGAAGGCCCTTTCGTATCTGGGCGGCGGGGTTCATTTTCTTAATATGCCCGACATCGCCGCAGCGAGGGATTCGGCAAGGGTTCGGGAATTGTGGCCAAGCGACGCCCTCCAGGCGCGTCTGGTCAAACTTTTTTCCCAATTCAAGCCTGATATAGTCATGGTAGCTCGCGATTGGGCGGCTGAGGGGAAAAGCCCGTGGTGGGATGCTCTGTGTTCCGATGTGTTGGTTGCAGTTAAAAAGATCGTCCCAGCTAAATCGCAAAAAAATTTAGTGGGTACCAAATATCACCGGTTCTGGGGTATTGATCGTGTTTTTATTGATGATGGGAAAAGAAAAGGTATTTCAATTCCCGTTGACCAGCGTCATCCACGTTGGAAAAAAACCTATCGCGCCATCGGAGGGGAGGCTGCGCGGTTCTATGGTTCATTAGCGATCCAGCGGCGCCTGTGGATAAACGGCGAGGAACCATCCTACCGTCTTGTCTACCCGACTCCACCGTTATCAATTAGTGAAATTGATGCGGGGTTACCAGAGGCGAGTACGGCACGGTTACGCTTGATAGAGCAGGAAATCGAACAACTCACTAAGGCTACACTCCAGGGGAAGACTAAGAATCCATTAAGACGCCTGGTAGCCATCCTGGACTCCGTTAATTTTTACCTTGTACGACGATACACCTTACACGCCCGCGAACAGAAAACGTTGTTGCACTGGAAAAGGGGGCTTGAAAACCTTCGCTGCACGTTGCTCGGTGTCGAAGTGGAATATTCAATCAGCGATACGGCTCTTACCGAGCGGCAATTGACTTTTCTGTCAATTGACACAGTTAAGGGGATAAGTTCTGAAGGGGACACAGATATATATTTTACTGACCTTGATCCAGGATGGGCCATCAATGAAGAACTGGAACGAAGACTGCCGCTCAGGCTCCACCAGAAGTACCGTTTGCTCTCACCGTCACGTGTTGACTATACCTTTCCGCCCGGACTACATAAGTTACAATCCCCAACCTTTGGAAAGCCATTTAGCTTTTTCATCATTCATCGTGCCCCATCAAAAGAACGAAGCTTTGTACACCGCACCACCATAGAGCTTTCGTTCGCCCCAAGATTCGTCCCTGAGATTCTGACGCCCATCGTTCGCATGGTGCCAGGCGAGCGGGTCGTATTTCGACTCACGAATCTCTCGCGGGATGGCGTGGCAGACACCATCAGAGTTGAAGATTCACTTGCTTCTTCAACAGAGAGCGCATTTCGCTTGAGCTATAAAGGAAGCTCCCATCTCGATACGCTGTTCATTACCTGGAAGGGAAATCCAGATGATGGAACCCATTTGATACCGGTACAGATTGACGGAATAACGGTAGCAAATTTCGCGGCAAGAAAGTTCCATACCAAGGTTGATACATCCAAAAAAATTGGAATTGTCACAGGATTACAGAATAGCCCCACAGAAAATGCCCTTCGCCGCTTGAACGTTAAATTTTCCACTGTCGGGTTAGGTCGAACGTTTTCACAGCAGATTGATTCATTAGACGTCCTCATTATTGACAGACGGGTACTCTCGTTGAAGCCGCAAATGGGAGATTTTAAGAATGAGATGGACAATTTCGTCAACCGGGGGGGTCATTTGGTTGTTCTATCGCAAGATGCTGCAACGTGGAACGCTAAACCGCTTTGGGCCGGGATGCACTTAACACCAACGTTACTATTCGATGAAAATATCCCACTTGAGTTGGACTCAACGCATACACTTCTCACCTATTCCAATCTCATTTCTCCCGAGGATTGGAACGGATGGCTTTATTTGCGGGGTTACAACGTTGTCTCAGGTAGCGCCCTAGAAGACGCCCAGCTTCCGGTGAAAGTGAAGCGTGAAGGCGTACCGCTCATTGTTTTCCTGAGAGAGGGCAAGGGGAAACGGACTTATATTGATTTGGCACTTGGCCACCAGTGGATGAACATTCACCCCGGGGCATTTCGATTACTAGCAAACCTCATTTCATATTGATATATTATAAGTGGTTAGCCATCTGAAGAAAGTGCACTAAATTATAATCTAATGCACCCAATCTAGGAAGGATGGCCTATTTTTGCTGATTACTTCACATGGCTAAATAATTACGATATATTGAAGAAAAGGAGGGCGATTCACTATGAAGAAACTTTTTTTCTTGGTTGTTCTCATTGCCTTCTCTTGTGCTGAACTATTAGCACAGGAGCTCACCCCGACTGGTTCATTTGTACTCAATCTGGATTACGCAAGATTTCGCAACGATGATCAGTCTGGATACTTAGAAATCTATTATGGGTTTTATCCCCACCTTCTCACCTACCAATGGTCGGAAGGCAAATATAGGGCTGGGGTGCAACTGTGGACTCGACTGCGGAACAACAAGACGAAGGCGCTTGTGATGAGTGAACGAGCGCTGCTGCCTATGGTGGCAACTGATACGAGCGAGGCTTCGTTCCGTTACCCGTTCATCACCCAAGCCGGCTATGCCCTTCCATTGGGCGACTATACCCTTGAAGTGGTCGCCAACGACTCACTCGCCCCGTCGCGTCGTGATAACATCAGCTTGGCGATCAGCGTCAATGCATATCCCAGTGGGGTGGGGTGCAGCGATTTGGAATTATGCAGCAATATCAAATCTTCCCAACAAAAGGACGATCCCTTCTTCAAAAACTCACTGGAGGTTGTCCCCAACCCTACATTAGTCTTTGGCATCACCGTTCATCCGGTGGTGTTCAACTACTTGGAGCTGTACAACTTAAACCCCGAAGAAACATACAGGGTGAAAACACTCATAATTGACTCTGAAGGGAATATAGCACGAGAGTCATCAAAAACACGTAAATATGGGGTGAGGAATGCGATTGAGGTGGGTACCACAAACGTGACGTCAATCCTATCAGGGAAATATCGTTTTCGGCATTTGCTTTTTGACCACAGTTCAAGCGAACTAGGTCGAACAGAGAAAACGTTTTTCGTATATAATCCACATCTGCAAGGCCCTTCGTTAACCGGCCCTTTTTTCCAAATGAGCGAGCTAGCCGGACTGTCAGAAGAGGAACTGACAGCGGAGTTTCGTCAGGCACAGTACATTGCAACAGACCGAGAGATCAAGTTGTTCGCACAAGTTGACTCCGAAGCCGGTAAGCGGGAGTTCCTGGCAAAATTCTGGGTTGATGTTGCGAAAGGGCGCTTCGACCGTCCACCGATTAAGCGTGCGCAGCATTTGCAACGCGTCGCTGTTGCCAACGAACGGTACCGTTCAATGGGAAAAGAGGGTTGGCAGACAGATCGAGGCCGCGTCTATGTCCTATACGGGGAACCAGATGAAATCGATCGATTCCCCAGCCTAGGTGAAAGTAAGCCTTACGAGATTTGGCGTTTCCATAGAATCGAGAGCGGTGTGGAATTCGTATTTGTAGATGATTTTGGATTTGGATTCTATAGATTAGTTCACTCTACTAAGCGCGGCGAGTTGTGGGATGATCAATGGGAAAGCTATTTGAAATAGCAGCCTTATGATTTGTCGGCCGGTGTGTATGAAGTATAAATATTAGATCATGGAGGTGAATGGTCACACAATACCACCTTCGAGAAGAATGGCTGTTCCAAGGGGTCCCGGCTAGTCTATTATGTTGGTTTCGTCTCCTCACTATTATTTTCATTGATTAAGAAAAAGAGATGGCAGCTCAAAGAATCAAAATTCTGTTGCTCGCTTTTTTAGTTTGTGCCTACGCTGCTATGGCCTATGCCCAGGAAGTCACAATTACCGGATTCGTGCGCGATATGAATACCTACCGAGAAATTGGCAATGTAAACATTTATATCAAAGGTACACAAATTGGTACCAGTAGCGACTTTGCGGGAAGATATTTGCTTCGAGTGCCTGTTACTACCGGACAAATGGTGGTAGTTTTCCGACACATTGCTTACGAGCCACGGGAGATTCCACTCGAATCGCTCTCGGAGATGCGGCAGGTTTATCTGCAGCCGCGTGTGATTCCATTAAGGGGCGTTACAATTGAGGAGAAAAGATACCAATCAATAGAGATAGAAAAGGATTTGCCCCAAACTGTTTCCATGGTTGAAGCACGGAATTTTGAAATTCGGGGGTACGTTGATGCTGGCGACTTGCTTAGAATAGATCACAGTGTTCAGGTGGATGAAGAACTGAGCGGTAAAAAAACGGCCTCTATTCGCGGTGGCAACCCGGACGAAGTCTTGGTGTTGTATAACGGTATCAAAATGAACAACCCGTATGACAATACCTTTGATCTGTCACTGATTGATTTGGAGGATATTGAAAGGTTTGAGATCATCAAGGGCAGCAATACGGCGCTCTACGGCCCTGAAGCATTTTCCGGTATAATCAACATCGTCCCCAAGGTGCAGCACGATTACAATATTAGATTTCAGCAGCGGCTTGGCACCTATCGTTCCGGAAACTGGGGACTACACCTCTATCACAAGCTTAACCGTCTGCACGGATCTTGCAGTTTAAAACGCGGTGGTGCCAAAAGGAATTTTGTTGACGTGGCCGATGACAAAGGACGGCTGGAAAACACCTCCCTGCATCATACCGCCAACCTCACCTACATTTTTTCGGATCATTCCGATGGGCGGCCGGCAAATTCTCTGGGCGCCATGTATATCTACTCGTCCATGAGGTATGACAACCAGCGTGACGTCGAGAGCTTGTCGAATCTAAACGAATTGCTGTCGTTTCAATACACCGGGGATATTGCCAGATTAAAAGACCTCGATGTGTCCGTATCGCAAGGTTGGAGGAGGAACAGTTTCTGGCCAGCGGCACTGGTGCACTCCACCGGTGTATAGAGGATCGGGCCATTTATATCAATACAAAGAAGGGTCTGAAATTCGGCCTGGTGGACTTATTATTAGCGTATCAGTTTCAACACGCCGAGCTCGATTTCAGCGACGAACGAAGAAATCTCCAGGAGCAACCTGTTGGTTTGGAGTCCGCCCAATTTAAGCGGCAACACCATGGTCTGGTGTCCATTGCCAAATTAAATGAAGACATCGGCTCGGGGTTTCTTAAGACAATTGAGGTGAGTGGCAGTTTGCGTCGTGATTGGGTGCAGGATGAGCAAGCCAATCCAATACTACGTAGCGAGCCGCCGGAAGGCGAGCAAGGAAGTACCGTGGGCGTTTTCAACGAAAATAAGTGGCAAGAGAATATGATTAAGTTTGCTCTGAGCCTATCTGGGGATCGGAAGGATCTCACATTTAACGGCTATTTAAGCTTTGGTATGAATACCAAATTTCCGACCCTGTTTCAGCAGATCAGCTCACCGATTTTGCTAACGGAGGCCGCCTCCCGTCCAAATCTTAGTCCGGAAAAAAACCGCAGCTCGGAATTGAGCGTTGTCGTAACCAGGGACATTCGCGGGAAAGGAAGCATCTACGGCTGGCAAATTTCCGGGAATTTTTTCCAGAACTACTACGACAATAAATTTCGCGTTTCAGCCATACCGGGCGTTCCGGTGGCCTTTTATGATAACGTTCCAAATGCACGAATTTCTGGAGTTGAAACCAAGTCAAGCGTTTTCTTCTTCCGCAAGAAGGTGACTGTGGAATTGGGTATGTCCCGCTACTTTATCTCGGAAAAAGCCGCCTTTCCCTTTAAGTCCGACTTCAAACGAACGCTGAACTTCATCGTTGACCATGCTGGCTATTCATTTCAGATTCACTGGTTCAAAGAAGGGGAGCAGGCGGGATGGCTACGCCAGCAAAATGGCCACTTTGCGGAGATAACTCTTCCTGACTATTCAAACCTTGATTTACATCTGAGTAAGGCATTCCAGATGGGCAAACTAAAGCTATTTGCAAACGCCAGCGGTCGTAACTTGTTGTATGATGATGAGGTAGTCTTACAGGGTCTGGCCATCCGCGATCGCCGGTTCTACCTCACCGTGGGTGCGCAGTACTGAGACAACCGTTTTCAATGATTAAAACTCAGAGGGTAAACGTGCATGAAAACAGGGCGATGCATTGAGAAGGTTTTGTTCGGAGGGTTGTGTCTTTCAATTCTTTGGGGCTGTACCGAGAATCCCTTTACCTTCAGTGAGGAAGATATCTCCTATGGGTCTCGCCAAATTCGCGGTAAGGTTATACTCAGTGACGGATCGAGCCCCGAGGGAGTTTATGTCTGGCTTGAGGGTTTTAATATCGATATGCGCACCGATGAGGCCGGCCAGTTCCAAGTGACTTTGCCACCACCAGCGAGTCAGGGAACGCCAGGGGGCGTGAGCGGCGTGTTTGACCTCTATTTCTATCTCGCCAACTATCACCTTACCTCCTCCCGGGTGATCGTTCGAAATGGCACATTTTCTTACGGTCAAGGAGACATTGATAAAAACGGCGAACTGATGGGGCCAATAATCTTGACGAAGTTTCTTCACATCAGTACCCAAGTGACACCCGCCTTTATTGATACAGATTTTGATGGCTCGGTATACGTAAAGATCACGTTGCAAGCCACTACTGACACAGTCACAGTGGTTTTCCCCAGGTTGGCCCAAGACCTAGTAGGCAGTGTGTTTTTGAGAAAACTAGATTCAGACGAAGTCTTTATTTTAACAACCAATAGTGTCGGCTATATAACGAATAGTGCAGAACTCATCGGACGGTCGCCATACAACCGGACAATGGTATTTGCCTTTCGTTCTGGAGCTTACCCACCAGGAGACTATGAGGTTATTCCATACCTGTTGGTCAAACATGAAGTCATTCCGCAAGGACTGATTGAGAGTTTTGGTGAGAACGTCGAGGAACTTGGGCCAAATTATCTTAAAATCCCATTCCAGCGCCAGGGAGGACGGTTTGAGATCAGAAACTATTAAGATACAATTTGAAGTAAACTCTTGTGTCGTTTAACCGATGCGCTTAACAAAACGAAGGTAAGTGGTTGCATAGGGTCTTACCATTGGTGTGTATAACATCAGGCGTTTGCAAGGCTTACAAATAGATTTATTGAACTATGCCCGGAATAACCTTATGGCCTTCAAAGTATTACCTTTTTTCAATATTCACAATGATAAAATCCCGAAATTTTCACCTCAAAACAATATTACTGTATTAGTATGTATCTGACCTTATATGATGGAGGTAGTATGAGCGGGAAAAATCTTTGTATGACGATCGTGTTATTCCTGGCTGCAAACATTCAAGCCCAGGAAGGGTTTTTGCGGCCCGTGCATACATATTCCATTGTGGCTCGGGATTCTGTGACAGGTGAAATGGGCGTTGCCGTCCAGTCGCACTGGTTTTCTGTGGGGAGTGTGGTTACCTGGGCTGAGGCGGGTGTTGGTGCCGTGGCAACTCAATCCTTTGTGGAGGTTTCGTATGGACCTTTGGGACTTGAATTGATGAAAGCTGGTAAGACGGCACTGGAGGCATTGTCCGCTTTGCTGAAAGCCGATCCAAACCCCAACGTGCGACAGGTGGCGATGGTTGACAAACACGGCAATGTGGCTGTGCACACCGGGGCCAATTGTATTGAAGCTGCGGGGCACCATCTGGGGAAGCAGTATACCACACAGGCTAATCTGATGGAAAAGGATACTGTCTGGGATGCCATGGCAAAAGCGTACGAAACGACTTCTGGTGACCTCATTAATAGATTAATGGCTTCGTTAGAGGCTGCAGAGCAAGAGGGTGGGGATATCCGCGGAATGCAGTCGGCGGCTATTTTGGTCGTGCCAGGAACATCGCAAGGAGCCCCGTGGCGAGAAAAAGTTATTGAACTGCGCGTCGAGGATCATCCCCGGCCGCTTGAAGAATTAAAACGTTTGATCCGCGTTCACCGAGCTTACGAACACATGAACAAGGGAGACGAACTGCTCGCCGAAAACGATATGGAAGGCGCATTGATGGAATATTCTAAAGCAAGTGAGCTGTGTCCTGAGAACGTGGAGATTATTTACTGGCAGGCTGTTACCATGGTAGGGGCTGGAGATGTAGAGAAAGCGCTGCCGCTATTCCGAAAGGTGTTTGAGAAAGATCCAAATTGGGTGGAACTAACTCGGCGTCTGCCAGCATCAGGATTGCTGCCTGATGATCCGGACCTTGTGCAAAAAATCATTTCAGTGGCACGGTGAGAAGGAGGAAACGGTCATGAAATCCTTCACTGTTCGAACTATAGGCTTGCTCTGGCTTTGCTGTTTCGGCATTTTTGACGGGCTATCCGCTCAAGATTCATTATACATCAGAACTCACTACACGAAGTCCGAGCACATGGTCCCCATGCGTGACGGGGTCAAGCTTTTTACCGCCGTTTATGCACCAAAAGACCCCTCGCAAACACACCCCATTATGCTTACGCGCACACCATATAGCTGTTCTCCCTACGGACTTGATGCCTATAAGAAATCCCTGGGACCTTCCGGCGATTTTGCAAAGGAGGGCTACATCTTTGTGTATCAGGATGTGCGGGGGAGATTCATGTCCGAGGGAGAATTCGTAATGATGAGACCCCATAATCCAAAGAAAAAGGGACCAACCGATATTGATGAGAGCAGCGATACCTACGACACGATCGAATGGTTGTTGAAGAATATTCCCAACGATAATGGCCGAGTCGGCATGTGGGGTATTTCCTATCGGGGCTTTTACGTCACTAAGGGGATCATTGATTCGCATCCTGCCCTGAAAGCGGCTTCCCCGCAAGCTCCTATAGCTGATATGTTCATTGGAGATGATTTTCACCACAACGGTGCCTTCTTCCTCGCCCATGCATTCCGATTCCTATCGGTCTTTGGTAAGCCAAGATTGGGTCCAACAACCGAATGGCCGGAACGCTTTGATTACGGCACACCAGATGGCTATAATTTTTTCCTTAAGATGGGACCTCTTTCTAATGCAAACGATAAATATTTCAAGAACGAGATATCCATTTGGAACGATTATATGGATCATCCCAACTATGATGAATACTGGAAGGCCCAAAACGTGCTGCCACACCTCAAGAATATTAAATCCGCAGTAATGACCGTTGGGGGCTGGTTCGATTCTGAGGACTCATATGCCCCACTAAACGTTTACGAGACGATTGAGAAGGAGAATCCAAACATCATTAACACAGTTGTGATGGGGCCATGGTCTCACGGGGGTTGGGCTCGTACGGATGGTGATAAACTGGGGAACATTCAGTTCGGCTATAAGACCGGCCTTTATTTCAGAAAAAAGATTGAACTACTCTTCTTCAATTACTATTTGAAAGATAGTGGCGAACTAAATCTTCCCGAAGCATTGGTATTTGAGACAGGGACGAACGAATGGAGATCTTATGACCGATGGCCACCTAAGGATATCGAGGTGAAGAATCTGTATTTTCACGCTAATGGAAAACTATCGTTCGACCATCCTATGGAGAAATCTGAGCGGGCTTTCGATGAATACATTAGTGATCCGAGCAAACCTGTTCCCTTCACGGCCGAAATTACAACTTCAATGGGTCACACTTTTATGGTTGAGGATCAACGCTTTGCATGGACTCGTCCTGACGTGCTAGTTTATGAGAGTGATGTATTGACTGAAGATATCACGATTGCCGGGCCAATCATAGCGAACCTATATGTCTCGACTACAGGAACCGACTCAGACTGGATTGTAAAGTTCATTGACGTGTATCCTGACAACGCACCGGATAATGAACCGAATCCTTGCAACGTGAGAATGGGTGGGTATCAAATGTTGCTTGCGGGTGAAGTCATGCGAGCCAAGTTTAGAAATAGTTACGAAAGGCCGAAGCCGATGGTATCCAATAAAGTCACCAAGTTGGAATTTGAATTGCGAGATAAGTATCATACATTTTTAGAAGGACACAAGATTATGGTGCAAGTTCAGAGCACATGGTTTCCACTTGTGGATCTCAACCCACAGAAATTTGTAAATATTTACAGAGCAACTGATGCGGATTTTCAAAGAGTCACCCAAAGAGTTTATCATTCTAAGAGATATAGCTCCCATCTGAAGTTACCTATTATAAAATAGCACCTAATCAATGCCTATTATCTGTAGGATGGTAAGCTGTTCCATTCATACGGATAGTAGATTTTTAGGAGAAAGATAATGAATAAACTAAAAGTGCTTAAATGGATTTTATCGGTGATTTTCATCCTCAGCTTGCTTAATTCAACACATGCCCAAAGCTTGCCCAAGGGAAAGTACCATCGAAATCGGGAACGGGTTATTGACATTATTCACTATAAAGCTGAGATGAATTTTGATTTCAGTAAAAAAGAGGTAGCGGGAAAAGTGACTGTGATTTTCTGTCCACTGAATAAAATAAACAAATTTTCCTTAGATGCAATGCGACTAAAATTCGAGGAAGTTAATCTCATTCGGAAGACTGTAATCAAACCGTTAAAATTCGATCATCTTGACCAAGCCCTTGAAATAACCCTTGATCGAATGTATTTACCGAGAGATACTGTGACTGTGTCTATACGTTATACAGCCCAACCCAATGCCGGCATGTATTTTTTGAAGGATTATACACACGATGGCCAGTTCTATATTTACACCTACGGAGAAGGGGGCCTTCATTCGAACTGGCTTCCCATTTACAACGAACTCAACGATAAATTCTCGACGGAGATGGTGGTAACCGTACCGTCTCCTTACACAGTTATTTCCAATGGAAAATTGTTAAATGTTGAAAACCAGCAGAATGGAGAACAGACTTTTCACTGGAAACAGGATTTACCCCATTCGAATTATCTCATTTCCATTTATGTGGGTGAATTTGAAAAAGGGGATTTACCTCCTGCATTCGGCACAATTCCGCTTAGTTACTGGGTTCCAAAAGGGAGATTGAAAGAGGGGGCTTATGCATTTCGAAATACTTCTAAGATGGTGGAATTCTTTTCCAACCGATTTGATTATAAATATCCCTGGGATAAGTATGATCAAATTGCTTTTCCGGATTATGCCATAGGGGCAATGGAACATACCTCGATCACGGGACATCGGGCTTCGATGTTAAGGGATGAATATGCGCCTTCAAATTTTGGCCCCCCGGATTTCGAGAGTTATCATAATGTTTGGACTGCTGAGGGTATAATTGCCCATGAATTGGCGCATCACTGGTTTGGGAATAATCTAACCTGCCGTAATCTAAACTTCCTCTGGCTGAATGAAAGTTTTGCCACGTATTGTCAGATGCTATGGGATGAAGAATCACTTGGGAAAGAAACGCTTCTTCTTGACAGGCAGGATGCTTTGGATCGTTACATGGACTATGTGGCCACAGAACATCTTATTCGCCCATTGGAGTATTCATATTACGATGCGGTCGGAGAAATTTATACGATAGAACTTACTTACCTCAAAGGGGCTATCATCCTTCATATGTTAAGAAACATCCTGGGGGATGAAGATTTCTTTCAGGCCTGGAGTTATTATCTCCGCAAGCATGAATTCTCCAATGTGGAAAGCACAGATTTTAAGATAGCGATTGAAGAGGCTACAGGAAAAAACCTTGACTGGTTTTTTGATGATTGGGTTTATGACGGTGGATACCCGATTTTTGAAGTCAATTATACCTATCTAAAAGATCGTAAACTCATTGACCTAACTGTAAGACAAGTCCAACCGATCATCGAGGGTCAGGATCTATTTACCTTACCTGTTGAGATAACCATCGCCACTTCAAAAGGAGTAAAAAGGGAAACCATCTGGGTGAAAACCAAGGAAGATCAATTCCTCCTTGGTTGCGGCGAGGAACCACTGATGGTCAGTTTTGATGGCAAGGGTGCTCTGGTAGCAGAGATCAGATTCGACAAGTCACTTGATGAACTGCTTTATGAGATAGAAAATGGTGAACTTCCCGGTCGCATCTGGGCGATGAGGGAAATTGTCCATTGGTTTCCGGTACATCCAAAATCCTTACAAGCAATTTCAAACACCATATCAGGTGCTTCATTTTGGGGGCTGAAAGCCGAAGCAGCTCTTCTTTTAGGTAAACTCCGCACCCCAGAAGCAGAAAAGGTGATCTCAAAGGCATTGAAGTCATCCGATTATGGAATTCGAAAAGCTGCTGTTTTGGCCTTACCAAATTTCAGGATACATTTTGCCGAGAAGATATTGAAAAATATCATAAAAAAAGACCCACATTCTGATGTGGTTGCAACAGCAATTATGGCATTGGCAAAAACCAACCCAGATGCAAATGTAGACTTCATAAGAAAGCAAATTAACCGTTCCGCTTGGTATGAGGAGATCACCATAGCTTGTTTGGAAGCTTATGAAATCATTGGCGACAATCGATTGGTTTCAGATATTGAACCATTTACGAACGAAAAATATAATGAGTATGTTCGAAATGCCGCTTTGGAAGCCTGGAAAAGTTGCATACCTCAAGATCAGAAATTACATGAAGTTTTGATGAGTAATGCAAAAAACGCGCAGTCCGGGATAAAACTGTCGTCTATAGAATTATTAGGATCTTTACACGTGGCGCAGGCTATTCCAGTTCTCGAAAAGATTGTCAACACATCTGGAGATATTGATTTCAGGGTTGCGGCAAAAAAGGCGCTGGTTGAAATAAAGAGAGTGGCGGAATCAAGTAAATAAACTAAAATTAATCTTGATGTTAAGATGCAATCTATTCATTATTCAATAGTACATAACTGAATTTGGAGGAAAAAATGATCAAACTATTGCAAAAAACCACGGGAGCGGGTCTGCTTCTTCTTTTCCTACTGTTGATTGTTGTCCCAACGTACGCTCAGGAGGACCATCTCAACGATCTGAATGACTATGTCGAAAAAGCCATGCGGGATTGGAAGGTTCCTGGGGTAGCAATTTCGATTGTTAAGGATGATTCTGTTGTTTTTGCAAAAGGTTATGGGATTAGGGAACTCGGCAAGGAGGCGAAAGTGGATGAATATACACTCTTTTCCGTCGCCTCGAATACAAAGGCATTTACTGCTGCACTGCTCGGCATGCTTGTGGATGAAAGTAAACTCAATTGGGATGATCGGGTAACCGATTACTTAAGAGAATTCCAGATGTATGATCCTTATGTCACGCGCGAGATCAATATTCGCGACCTGCTCACACACCGCAGCGGACTGCCAACCTTCGGGGGTGATCATTTATGGATCGGTAACTCTCTAAGTCGAGATGAAATAATAGCCCGTATTCGTCATCTGAAGCCGAGTGCGCAATTTCGCACCAAATTTCAATATCAGAATCTTATGTTTCTGGTAGCGGGACAGGTTATTCCGGAAATTACAGGCAAGAGCTGGGAGGTGACCATTAAGGAGCGGATACTCATACCCTTAGGCATGATGGAAAGTAACACGAGCATTCGAGATCTGAAGGGCAAGATAAATGTTGCCACCCCACATGAGATAGTTGGGGGTAAATTAGTACCAATCGAATATGATAATGTTGATAATACCGCTCCTGCAGGTGCGATTAACTCAAACGTGGTGGAAATGGCTCGGTGGATGCGACTCAATCTAAACGGCGGCGTTTACAATGGCAAACAGATTCTTAGTGCCGAAGTCATGCGAGAAATGCATACCATTCAAATGCCAATCCCAATATCAGCAGATAGAGAGAAGATGCTGGGGACGCATTTCTTGGGATACGGCTTAGGCTGGGGAATTTCAGACTACAGAGGACGTAAATTGGTGAGCCACGGCGGTGGGCTTTCAGGTATGATTTCCCTTCAGACATTGATCCCTGAGGAAAATCTCGGTGTGATCATTCTCACCAACTTTGCCCCCCACTCATTGACCAGAGCATTGACCTATAAAGTAATAGACGCCTTTCTCGGGGAACCGGAGCGGGATTGGAGTGCCGAATACTTAGAGCGCAGAAAAGAATCAAAAGAAAAACAGAAAAAAGCTGAAAAAGAATTGCAAACAAAGCGGGTTAAAAGAACCAAACCATCACTTAAGTTAAAAAATTACAGCGGTATATATTCTGACGAGTTATCAGGCGAGGCAGAGGTCAGACTTGAGAACCGTAAACTTGTCTTTAATTACAATCCAAGGCATATTGGTGATTTAGAACACTGGCATTACGATACATTTCGTGTTACTTGGCGTAATCCTATTTACGATATGCCTGAAAGGACCTTTCTTACATTTTATTTGGATGAAATGGGGAAGGTGGCTAAATTAAAAGTTACATTTTATGATCCCATCTATTTTAAAAAGGTCCCCAGGTCTGAATAAATATTAGGCTTGAAGTTTGTTATTGAAACTCTGTAAAGCTCATAATATTGAGCTAAAGGCGTTTAGTATGAAAAAGATTCTCATAATGTTTTTTATCCTTATGGTTTTTAAGTCACAATTATGGGCACAGCATTATATTACGCTTGGTTTGGGATTTAGTGGAGCGTTTTTTGATTCCGAAGATCTGGATCGTTTTAAGGAGACATATAATTCAGTGAATAGCCCATATCTTGCGAACTATATGCGTGGGATCGGAGGGGCCATGGGTTTACGGTGGGAAATCGGTTATCGGTATATTGGTCGTTTAGGTACTGCCGTTTTAATTGGCATGCAAAATTATAAAAGTAATGATGCAGCCCAATATCAGAATGGTGAAGTGAGAAATTTAGAACTAAAAATGAACAGCATGTATGTCGAATCTGAAATAGGGCATACCCGTAAGAACTTCTTTGTGAATGGTGTTTTAACATTATTTTTCGATCGAAAATTGACCCTTAAGAGTAAATATTCAGGACCAACAAGCGAAGCGGTAAAAAATCCTTTGAATGGAACTTACAATAGCGATACATCAATTTCAACAGATATGGGGATTGCTATAGGGATTATTAAAGAACCGATTATTCTCACCGGTAAAATAACCTATCCCCTATTTACTGGGGGTGGATCCAATATTTTACAAGATAAACGAGTCGAAAAAATTGAAAATGGGACAGATATTTTTCCAAATGATTATGAGGATTATTGCTTTGATAAGACCTACGATGGGGTCGCAAGCGATATTGATGGATTGAAGATTTTGGTGACAATTGCCTTGGTGATTCCGTTAAAGAAGTAATTGTGGAACCCAAATCCATAGTTGAGCTCTTACCCATTTTATCTAAATCTTGAGTAGATCAACTGGGAAGGATATCAAGAAGGAGAGAGGTGATAATGTAGATAATATGATCTGGTTTGACAAATACCATTACGATATTTCCGATAAAGATTGAGGAAATTACATTATTCAAATTGTAAGAGAGGAGATTTTGAATTGCTCAATCAGAAACCGAAAAACCAAGATCTTAATTGGCCCATGACTTTACCCCGCTATATGGAGATTCCAACCTTTATGCGGACCCCGCTGATCAAAGATCCAACCGAGTTTGACATCGCAATGATCGGGATACCCTATGATGGAGCGGTTACAAACCGACCGGGGGCGCGGCATGGTCCGCGTGAGATCCGCAACTCATCCAGCATGATGCGGGCGATTCACCATGTAACCCGGGTAAATCCTTATGAACTTTGCCGGATTGGCGATGCAGGTGATGTGCCTTTTACCAGGGTTTATAATGTAGAAGAAACTCATCATGACATTACCCGCTTTTTTGCCCAATTTTACCAGGCTGGGATTTTGCCGCTATCAGCGGGGGGCGATCATTCAGTCACTCTGCCGATTCTTCGAGCACTTGCTGAAGACGCTCCGATCGGTATGGTCCATATTGATGCACATACGGATACCTGGGATGAACTTATGGGCTGTAAATTCAGCCATGGTGCACCGTTCCGTCGGGCAGTGGAGGAAAACCTGCTAGATCCAAAGCGCACAGTGCAAATTGGCATTCGCGGCGCCCAGAATACGAGCGAGGGCTGGGATTACTCCATTGACAGTGGTATGCGAGTCATTTTTATGGAGGAATTTACGAAGCTCGGCGTAGATGCGGTAGTCGCTGAAACGCGCCGGTTCGTGGGTAATGGGCCGACCTATATTTCCTTCGACATTGACAGTCTGGACCCGGTTTATGCTCCCGGCACTGGAACCCCGGAGATCGGTGGCCTCACCACGATCGAGGCCCAAGCCCTGCTACGGGGTCTTCGCAGGCTGAACCTGATCGGGGCCGATGTGGTGGAAGTCTCACCACCATTTGATCCAAGCGGGAACACCGCACTGGTCGGTGCCACTATCATGTATGAAATTCTGTGCCTGCTGGCAGAAACAGTTGCAGCGCGCTCCTGATTGCGACTTGCCTTGCACAAATTTCTAACCCGTGGCCACTTGACCTCTTTAAGGAGGTATACAAATGAAATTTGTTGAAGATCCAAGAATAAGGGAAGGCCGTAAGACCCTTGCCCTGGCCTGGCTCTATTTTTTCATCTATCTTATCGTCATTATGGGTTCGTCATATTTTTTAGGGATAAAACCCTACTTATGGGGATTACCTCGCTGGGTGGCAATTGGTAACATAGTGGTCCCCATCGTATTTGTAATAATGCTAATATTTGTGGTGGAAAAATTCATACCTGATATCCCCCTGACAGATGACGAAGAAGAATCGGAGGAAAAAGAATGAATGCGGCAATAGTTACCTTCTTGGCTTATACAGCAATATTGATTGCAATTGGAATATGGTCATATCGGATTGTAGAAAAAGTACCCATCGCAAAATACGAAAAGGAATTCTATGCAGCAGGCAGAGGGCTGGGGGGAATTGTGGTGGCCTTAATCATTGCCGGAGGGCTTGCCAGCGCGGGAACCTTTATCGCCGGTCCTGGAATGACCTATGCTTATGGCTATTCCTGGGTGCTTTTCAATAACTTCCAGATTTTTATGAACCTTGCATTATTGGCTCCAATAGGTATAATAGTCGGAATTGTAGCACGGCGAGTGAATGCTGTAACCTACCTGGACATATTCAAAGCCAGATATCAAAGCAAGGCTATTATAATATTACTTGCAGTTTTAGTGACAATATTTTTAATACCATATATGTCGGTCCAGTTTGTAGGTTCGGCCAGGGTTATTGCTCAAATGACAGATATGGGATTTTTTCCGTCTCTTGCTCTCGGATCTCTGGTCGTATTGGTTTATTGTGTATTGGGTGGTATGCGTGGGACATCTCTAGCGATTCTTATACAAGGCATTGTCATAACCGTTGGATGCATATTGCTGTTTATAGGCACAGTAAATTATGCAGGGGGATTCAAAAGGTCTACTGAGATCCTTGCCGCCCAGGACATTAACTTTCTTTCACCAACTATGGGCGGTGCATTTTCCCCAGCGTTTGCTTTTTCAATTGCTTGCATCACAGGTCTTTTTGTAGTTGGCATGCCGCATGCAATGCTCGGTGCTCTTACATACAAAAATACAAGAGCGCTTAAAAGAGGCATCTGGATGGGAGGGATATTGGTTTTAATATGGACACTTCTTTTGTGTATGGCAGGAGTAATAGGCCGTTCAATAAAACCTGATCTTGCAGTACCGGATGAAATTGCTCCTTGGTTAGCAATGCATGTGATGCCGGAAGCTCTGGGAGGAGTTGTCCTCGCAGGTATTGTGGCAGGAATCCAGACGACTGTTGCGGCAATGGCCATAATCATAACCTCAAGTATAGCAAAAAATCTTCTCAGAGAACTCAAACCAGATATATCAAGCGAAAAAATTAAATCAGCCTCAAGATGGACTATGGGGGGCTGCCTGGCAATCGCGATAGCATTAGCCCTGCTGCAGCCCCCATTAATTCAGTGGATCATCTTCTTTTCAATCGGGGGACTGCAAACTGCTACATTTGGACCGATCCTTTTGGGTATGTTTTGGAAAAGAGGAAATCAGTGGGGAACGATCGCATCCATTACCTGGGGAATGATCACCTATGCGCTTGCCAAAACAATCGTTCCACAAATTGCCCTATGGGGGACGTTTGAATCTTTTGTTCCCACAATTACTTCTGTTATCGTTTACGTTGTGGTCAGCCTGGCTACACCTAATCCATCTGATAAAATCATATGGACATTTTGGGGACCAGCCATGAGAACGTTAAAAAGCAACTATTAGATCTACACTATATATATTTTTTATAGAGAAGGGCTTTTGCTTTTTCAAACAAAAAAATTAATGGGTTTATCTAAGGATTAGAAAATTTTAAAAAGGAGAAAGAAACGTGAAGGAAAAATTAAAAATCACCAGTGTTGATATCTATAAAGCTGATATCGAATTCAAAGAGCCGTTCAGGATAGCAATCATGGAAATCCTCAGCGCCCAGAGTGTCTTTATAAAAATCAATACAAATGAGGATTTATATGGGCTTGGCGAAGCAAATCCCACCTGGGGGATCACAGGTGAGACGCAATCTATCAATCTTGCCGGAGCCGTTGACCTTGCCAGGTTATTGCTCAATAAGGATCCCCTAAATATTGAAGGGCGGATGAGAGAAATTGACAGATTTTTAATCCACAACAGCACACTGCGGAGTGCTTTCGATATGGCATTGTATGACCTTCTGGGCAAGGTTGCCGAACTTCCGTTGTATGCTGTTCTTGGAGGAGGAAAGCGTTCCTTCTGGACGGATAACACAATAGGAATCGCCGATCCTGATTACATGGCTAAAAAAGCCCTTGATTACAAGAATCAAGGGTTCCAGGCTATAAAAGTTAAACTCGGGACCACCACAGATCAGGACATCGAAAGAATCAAAAAGATCAGAAAAGCCATAGGAGATGATCTGCCAATCCGGATTGATGCTAACCAGGGTTGGGATTATAAAACTGCTGTAGTTACTCTCCAAGGTCTGGAATCAATGGGAATTGAGTATTGCGAGCAGCCCATTGCTTGTTGGGACTATGAGAATATGCGGCGGATCAGACAGAATACTTCGATTGCGATCATGGCTGATGAGTCCTTGTTTGACCATCATGACGCGTTTAAACTTGCATCCATGGGGTGCTGCGACTATTTTAATATTAAATTGGCAAAGTCTGGAGGCATCCATACCGCTCTGAAGATCAATGCGATAGCTGAAAGTGCCGGTATTCGCTGCATGGTAGGTTGCATGACTGAGACACGGCTGGGTTTGACAGCGGCGGCGCATGTGGTTTCCGCGCGGCCCAATATTCAATATGCGGACCTCGATGGTTATTTAATGTTGAAAGAAGACCCAGTCATCGGCGGTGCCCATTACAATGTCGGAGAAATTAATCTACCCGACACTCCCGGTCACGGTGCAGATATAGATCCTGATTTCCTGAAACATTGTGAATCTACGACGGTCAAGTAGCAGCAATAGTGATGTGTTTCAATATGAGAAAAACAAGTTTACAGAATACCAAAAAAGGAGGGTTATGTTATGAAGGGAATGAACAATCTATTGAAAAAATGGCCGGTACTTATCTTCGTCGGTCTTGCATTTGCAGCCTGTAGGCAAGCTCAAGATTTCAAGGCGGGATTACTGGATATGACGTATCCCTTTGATGAAAACACCATTTACTGGCCAACTGCAAAACCCTTTAAGTTACAGAAGGGTGCCTGGGGAATCACTGAGAAAGGCTATTGGTACGCTTCTAACGAATATAGTGCCGCAGAACACGGAGGAACCCATGTAGACGCACCTATTCATTTTGCCCAGAATGGGCGGACTATTGACCAAATTCCCCTGGATGAATGGATCGGGCCCGCAGTCAAGATAGATGTTACCGAAAAATGCGAAAGAAATCGGGATTACCTCCTTAGTGTCGATGATATTAGAGACTGGGAGAAGAAATATGGCAGAATTCCTGATCATGCCTGGGTAATCATGTACACTGGTATAGATACTAAATATTACCCTGATAAAGAAAAAGTCCTGGGAACGGACAGAACAGGCGAAGCAGCAATTCCTGAGTTGAGTTTCCCAGGTTTTTCACCTGAATCAGTTGAGTTTTTGATAAGAGAGAGAAACATCACGGGAATAGCCCTTGACACTCCTAGTATAGATTACGGAAAATCAAAGGACTTTAAAGTTCACCAAACTCTCTTTGCCGCTGATAAACTTGCTTTGGAAAATATAGCCAATTTAGATAAGCTTCCATCTTCTGGATCGATGCTTTATGTAATGCCGATGCTCATCAAAGATGGAACAGGTGCGCCAGCTCGAGTTTTCGCGATGCTTCCTTAAGTTTTTATAAAATACCACCAAACACATTAAAAACACGAAAAGGAGACAGTCCCTTAATCACTTAAAAATTGAGTTTTGTAAAACTTTTTTCAAAAAAATACATGGAGGACAAAATGCGCAGAAGAATTTTAAAAATCTTACTCGTTGCCTTTTTCATCGGCAATTTGTCTCTTGCGACAGCGCAGAACTTGACCGGAAGAGAAAAACAATGGCTGGCAAAAGCTTATCGAAATGATAAGAATGGCTGGATATTCTTGCATATTGAAGGAGGACCTTTTGAAAGAGGGTTCCAGCGTGGTTACTTGACTGCTAACGAAATTGATGAGTTCTTAAAAACAGTAGCTTATTTAGAAAAATTTGAGACTGCCAAAGAAATTGATTTTTTTGTTAAAGCTGCTAATATACTTTTCAAGAATAAAGTCTCTAAAGAATATATTGAAGAGATGAAAGGGACGGTGGCGGGGATGGAAAAAGCGGGGAGAAAAGTAACTTTTGAGGAAATGCTTTTTATGAATGGATTTATTGATGTGCTCTGGCACTGGTGGCCTCAGGAGAAGGATAAAATTAAAATGCCTGGCCCTGGTTGTAGTGCTTTTATTGCCACCGGAGAGGTGACTTCCGATGGCAAAATAGTAATGGCTCATAATTCATGGTATTTCTATTCTTAGATTTTGTAATATTATTGTGGACATCGTTCCAGACAAGGGACACCGAATCCTGATGCAATCCTGGGGACCTTGTTTATATAGCGCCACTGATTTTTTCATCACTGGGGCAGGGTTAATTGGTACAGAAACTACAATTGGAGGTTTTAGCGGATTCGATCCAGAGGGGATACCTGTTTTTGAAAGAGCCAGGAAAGCAATGCAATATGCCAATAGCATTGATGAATGGGTTAAAATAATGATTGAAAACAATAATGGGGCCTATGCCAATTCCTGGCTATTGGGAGATATTAGAACTAATGAGATTGCCCGGCTTGAGCTTGGTTTGAAACATCACAGTATAGAGAAAAAGAAGGATGGGTATTTTACGGGTTCAAATATTGTGGATAATATAGAAATTTTAAGAGAGGAGACCGATGCGACTTATGATGATGTAAGAAATTTTTCTGTAGCTCGCAGGGTGCGTTGGAAACAGTTAATGAAAAAGTATTATGGGAAAATTGATGTGGAAATTGCCAGAAGAATGCTGGCTGACCATTATGATGTCTATTTAGAAAAAGAAATACCAAGCTCCAGAACAATATGCGGTCACTGGGAATTAGATAATGGAAGTGTTCCGGGAAGTCTAGGTGCTTATCTACCAGGCGGAGCCATCGATGGAAAAGTCGTTAGCTCAAATATGGCAAAGAATTGGAAGATCTGGGCAAAATGGGGAAGCTCTTGCGACATTGGTTTCGATGCTAAAAAGTTTTTAGAAAAACACCCACAGTATGAATGGCTGCAAGGATATTTAAAAGATCTACCTGCCAAACCTTGGACTATATTCCCTTTTAACGAAAGTAAATAATTTTGCACCAATTTTTCTGCTTATTATTACTTAATTGATAAATTTGGTGAAGACATTGAAGAGCCTTTTCCTGGTTATCTTAATATTCCATTCAAGGTTGAAGGTGGGGATTTCAGCATCACCGCACTCGATTAATTGAATCTGAAGCATAATTAAGCTAAGTCACTGATATCAAATAAATTAATTTTTGGTGCCGTCTCAATTTTGTGTCGTCAATATCGAAAACTATGTCCCTTAGTCCTTTTGTTGTTAAAAGAAGAGTTGTCGAAAATGCTTATATCAGAATAGACTTGCTTATTGTGAAATTTCATTCAACCCTCATTTTTTTCTTGACATTTACCAAAAAATTATTAAATTATAAATAAACATAATTTGTCTTCATATAGAAAACTTTAGAAAGCCGAGTTAGGATGAAAATATTGGCTTCATTCATTTTAGGTGGTTGTTGTTTTAGGGGGTAAATAAGGAGGAGGCTAAGATGAATAGCAGATCAATCTTGCGTATTGGCACGCTGATTATGCTTTTGGCGGTGCCGATTTTCATCTGGGCGGGGACTACGGGAAAGATCGCCGGCAGGATATTTGATGAAAGCACCGGGGATCCCTTGCCCGGGGCTAACATTATCGTGATGGGTACTACCATGGGGGCCATGGCGGACATGAACGGGGAGTATTTCATTATCAATATCCCCCCTGGTAAGTATACGGTGAAGGCCACTATGATGGGATATAAGGCCCTGGTAGTGGAGAACGTACGGGTCATTTCGGACCTGACGACTACCCAGGATTTTGCACTGCCAGCGACCGTTCTGGACATCGGGGAAGAGGTGACCATCGTGGCGGAGAGACCTTTAATCGAGATGGACATGACCGCCTCCCGCACCATCACCACTGCCGAGGATATTTTGGCCATGCCGGTGGAGGACATTGATGATATTGTGGCGCTGACCGCCGGGGCTACGACAGAGGAAAACATCCGGGGGGGCCGGGATGAAGAGATAGTCTATAAACTGGATGGAATAACTCTCAAGGATCCGGTGGACGGGAACCTGGATAGCGATATCCCCCTGCTATCGCTGCAAGAGATGTCGGTGGAAACCGGGGGGTTCAGCGCCGAATACGGGGAGGCCATGTCCGGGATCGTCAGCATGGTATTTAAAGAAGGGGGACCGTCATATTCGGGTCAGGTGAGGTATAAAACCAACGATATAGGCTCACCCGGCTTCCAGGAAAAACTGGGCGACCATCACACTACCCTAATTGATATGAAAGATAACAAGATGATAACCAGTGAAATGCGGCGTGCCGAGAAGATGCGGAACGTTGAATTTTCCCTGGGCGGTCCTGAACCCCTCACCATGGTTCTGTTTCCTATTCTAGGGATTAAGCCTCCGGGAACCGCAAACATGCACCTCGGGGGGGAATATACTGACACTCACGGTAGGTTCCCCGGTCAGCGGGATATCAAATATACCGTCAATGGAAAATTAAGCTATCGGCCATCGCCGAACTATAAGTTGACTTTTCATGGCTTCGTAACGGACCGGGATCGAAGAATCTACAGTCACAGTTGGAAAAATACCACTTATGAGAGCGAATTAGGAGAGGATTTAAATCACGATGGTGATATGACCGACGTTTTCAGCATGCTGGACAATTTACCCCGGTATGAATACAATACCGATCAACAGGCCTTAACCTGGACCCACACCTTGAGTCCCCGGACGTTTTATGAAGTGAGAATGAGCCGGTATATGACTAAACGGTTAATGCAGTGTATTGAGAACATTAACGAAGATACCGATGGGGATGGTCATCTGGACCTATACTATGATGTTGATGGGGATGGTGTTAAAGAGGACGTGGATGGGGACGGCGATAATAGCCATGAGGACCTGAACGGTAACTTGGTCTGGGATTGGAACGTCTACGGGCCGAACACTGACCTGTACCTGGATGAAAACGACAATGATTTCATAGATGCTTCTGAAGGTAGGCCGCGAAGCGAATGGCTGCGATGGGAGGATCTTCCTACCCAAAGATATAAAGATACGAATAATTTCTACATTTATGGTTATAATGAGACCATCTCATTCCCCAGGGCGGCCCAGTGGTACAATGACAAAAAAGAAATATATACGGCCAAGGTGGATTTAACCAGTCAGGTGACCCCGAGGCATCTGTTCAAAATGGGGGGTGAAGCTGTTTATATGGAAGTGTTTTCGCATACGGTGGATCTGGCTTCAGGGGGCAATGTTTACGGAGAAAATTACAAAACCTATCCCAATCAAGGCGGCTTATATATTACCGATAAGATGGAATACCAAGGGATGATCGTCAACGCCGGGATGCGTTTTGACTGGTTCGATGCCAATTGGGATAACTTTCCGGCAGACCCCACCGATCCCGTTCCTGATTCAGTTATCACCGTGGGGGGGATTATCAAGAATCCCATCAAGGTTTCCCGGAAAACCTATTGGGAGCCGAGGCTGGGTGTTGCCTATCCCATTACGGAGCAGGATGTGCTGTATTTCAGCTATGGAAGGTTTATGCAGCAGCCTGTGCTCCGTAACATTTTCAGAAATGTGAACTTTGACCTTAGCGGGGCCTTCGGGCTGATGGGAAACGCCAACTTAGAGCCCCAGCGCACCACCGCCTATGAAATCGGGGTTAAACATCAGTTTCTCCGCCCCACTGGGCAGTCCTTTTCGGCAAAATTTTTAAGCTCCATTATGCCTGATCTACTGAAAGTCAATGGATTCTTTAAGGATATCACCGGTTTGGTGGATGTCCAGCAGACATATTATTCTATTGCCGACTGGTATGGCCTTTACATTAATGAAGATTACGGCAACATTCGGGGCTTTGAGATCAATTTGGTTAGACGCCGCTATCCGGGGGATTACTTCTCCGGTTCCGCCAACTACACATATATGGTGGCCAAGGGCAAGAGCTCCAGCGACCGGTTGAACTATGATACCGTTTGGGCCGAGGATATTGTTCCTACCACGGAAAACTATCTGGATTGGGATCAGCGGCATACGGTGAACACCAACCTGGAATTCCGGGTGCCCCGCAACAGAAAGCTACTGTTCGGCACCTCGGTGCTGGACGATGCCGGTATGAACGTGATCTTCCGGTATGGCAGCGGCATGCCCTATTCCCCGCCCAAGCGGAGCAAAGAGCCTGAAATAAACACCGAGCGATTTCCCTGGTATTCAACCACTGACGTTCGCTTTGACAAGAGGATTGGTATTGGGAAAAAGGGTCGCGCTACCTTCTTCGTCTGGATTGACAATATCTTCAACCGGCTGAATATTGACGGGGAACTGGTGACATACTATGGGTACGAGACATGGTATCATACTTTTACCAAAGCCCAGGAAGCATACGATGAGGGCGTGATGTCCTATGAAGATTATATGTCTTTGATGGACGCTCAAGATCCCAACGATGCAAACGGGAATGGTATCACCGAAGAGGGTGACGGTGTGGTTGACTACAATAAAAAATATCCCGCCGGCGGACCGAGACTCGACCCCCGGGTCTACATGCCTATGAGGAGGATCCGGTTTGGGATTCAATTTGAATTTTAACGTTCCATTAAATCGTTTTTCAGATTGAATTCTTAGTCAAGCCATTTATTTGATTAGCCATAGGTTAGGTAGGGAGATAACATCATGAAAATGAAAATAATTTTGCTGGCAGTAATCTCTTCCTTTCTCCTTCTCCTGTTGGGAATAGATTCATCACAGGCCCGGAGGAGGGGTTCCACCGGGGGTCACCAGATTCAAAAGACTACAGACAGACCGGTAAAGGATTTTCGGGTCCATCAGGTGGGCACCTTATGGAATATGGTGACCAATTATGGGGGCTACGGGGATCCCAATTCCGCCAATCCCTCAATGGATTGGCCCGGGGGCAGTGAGACCTACTATCTCTGGGAAGGACGCTTCTGGATCGGGGCCATCGTGGGGGGGGAGAAGCTGTGTTCCCATGCCGATTATGGGGACTATGAGTTTTACCCTACGGAGGGGAGCGAATTCTTTTTCGGGCCGGGGAAGGCCATTCAAGATCACACGGTGGTGTTCGATGATCTATATGAACAGGGAGAGCACATCCCCATCGGGTTTGAGGTGCACGAGCGGGGGATGACCTGGAGTATGCCCGACTACGACGATTTCCTTATATATGAATATGAAATAATTAACGTCAGTGGAAGCACATTAAATGGCGTTTTTACAGGTTGGATTTATGACGCCGATGTTGCCGCGTTGGCGGATCCCTCTTCCCCGCATATTGACGATATGGTGGACTACGATGGCTGGGATGGGGATGACAGCGATACCGATGAGGCGGACTGGGTGGACCCCATGGACCTGGATGGGGATGGGGAGACGGGATATGATGAATGGGGTTGGCCCTACGGGTATGCCATGATGAGCGGGCCGCTTCCCAGGAATCCCAATTACGATCCCTCCAGGATCGAACCTGACGGCCTTTATGATGAATTTACTGTCATCGAAGATGAAAGGGGTGAAGCCATACTTTTTGACACCGATGTGACCATAGGCGATGTTTCATATTCCGCCGGGGATATGGTGATAAAAGCCGATGGTTCTCCCTTGATAGGATGGAAGATCTCCCGGAACAGCTCCTACATATGGGACGGGGACGATCCGATGTCTGCTGAAAACGACATCGGGGAACGGGGGGCACCCACCAAGATCCCTGGTTTGATCGCCGGTCGCTTGATCTATTCGGACATCTGCAAAAAGGACGCCAGCGGAAACTATATGTTTGGGGACGTATTTCCTTACAATCAACTTCCCGATTTTCAGAATTTCCCTGAAGATACCCTGCTCAGGCCCTACGCCCATCAATGGTGGAACTGGGAGAGCGACCCCGGGGACGATATTGAAAAATATGATTACTTAAGCGCCCAGCATTCCGCATCCACCCAGATGGGTGAACACTATTACTTTTTGCGTCATCCCTTCGATTATAATGCCCCGGTGTTTGACTATCGCTTTATAATGTCCACCGGGCCTTTCAATGGCTTCGGTCCCTTAGATACCCTGAGGTTCGTATTCGCTGCCGGGGTGGGAAGGGGCCACCAGGGGATGAGGGAGGTCATGGACAATGCCCTGAAGGCCTATTATGCGGGCAGCGGGCACAGCGATCCCTACAATCCTTCCGATTTCGTATCCGATGATCACTATGTACTGCCCATCCCCCCCCCGATGCCCCAATTGACCTACAGCCCCATGGACAAGGGGGTGAGATTAGCCTGGGATAATCTGGCAGAGACTGCCATTGATGCCATGTTGGGGGCACCGGATTTTGAGGGATATAAGATCTACCGCTCCATGTATAACCCCTCTGGTTGGGAAATGATCGCTGCCTTCGATAATCTACCTGATTCAGTAGTATACGTCATCAATACAGACGGGGATACCCTGAACCCCGGCAATCCGGTTGACCTTCCCGACCTGGAGTATGTCTATGAGGACACCGGGGGTACCTTCCTGGGAATGCCCGTCAGTCGTCCTGTGAACGGGCTGAAATATTTCTACAGCGTGGTTGCCTACGATCCCTACAAGCCGTCCACGCCCCTTTCTCCGAGCCTGCCATCCATGGAATCGTCAAAAGCAAACTATATGAAGGAGGAATCCGGTGCTCCATCGCCGGTCATTCCTACCAAGTTATACGAAGTTGAAGAAATTGGGGTCAAACACGACCTCACGAGGATTAAAGTCGTACCCAATCCCTATAAGGGCACGGCGTTGTTTGAGTCACGCTACGAGGATAAGGTTCGATTCACCCAGCTACCCCCAGCCTGTAAGATATCCATCTTCACCCTGACCGGGGATCTGGTGAACACCATATATCATACCGACGGATCCGATGCGGAACTGTGGAATCTCCTCTCCCGAAACGGCCAGGCAGTGGTGAGCGGGCTATATCTTTTTGTGGTAGAGGTAGAAGAACCAGGCTACGATAAGTACATTGGGAAATTTGTCATTATTCGAGGATAAGTCAAGATAATCGGGGAGGATATTGTGAAGAAAAAAATTACTATATATAGTATACTGTTTATATTATTGCTGATTATCCCACTCGCCTTAAGCCATGCTCAGGAGTTCGCTAAGGTGGGAACGGTGGGGGCCCAGTTTCTGAAGATCGGGATGGGAGCGCGGGCGGTGGGGATGGGGGAAGCCTTTGCAGCGGTTGGCAACGACGTTTCCGCTTTGTTCTGGAACCCGGCTGGTTTGACCGGGGTAAAAAATAATTCTCTATTTTTGGCCAGGGCTGAATGGCTGGCCGATATTGATTATACCGCAGCGGGGTTTGCCAAGAACATACCTGGCGTGGGCACGGTCGGGGTCAGCTTTGCTTCCCTCAATTCTGGGGACATGGATGAGACCACCGTAGCGCAGCAGGAGGGCACGGGACGGACCTTCCACACCGGTGATCTAATGATAGGGGTCGCCTTCGCCCGCATGCTAACGGATAAGTTTGCCCTGGGGGGAAACGTTAAATATATTCGGGAAGGATTGGTTCAGGGCCTTGGTGGCGGTGATGATGAAGCGGCCACCGCCTGGGCGGTAGACCTGGGGACCCTTTACTATACCGGTTTTCGATCCCTTCGAATGGGGTTGTCTGTCCGGAATTTCGGCCCCGAGTTAAAATTCGCCGGCACCTATAATGACTGGGATAACGGCACCCTGGTCATTGATCCCAACACCGGTGAGCCCTGGAAATTCGAATATTTACCATACCATATGCCGTTGACCTTCAAGCTGGGGTTGGCCATGGAACCGGTGGTGATGGATAATCAAAAGCTGACGGTGGCTATGGATCTGGTGCATCCCAACGACAATGTAGAACGGATTCACTTCGGTGCCGAATATACCTTAATGAACATGATTGTTCTGCGGGCGGGTTACGTTGGCCTGTTCGGAATTCTGGGTCGGGTTGATACAGAAATTGAGGATGAGGGGGAAGAGAACGAGAGGGAATATGATATTCACAACTATGCCCAGAACCTGAGCGCCGGGTTGGGATTTCGACTGAACTTAGGCGGTTTGGGGAAGGTGAATATTGACTATGCCTACTCCGACTTTGGTGTGTTGGATTGGGTTCATAGGGCATCTTTAAACATTGACTTTTAAGATGCTTTGCATATAATGGAGGCGAGAATGTTGAGGAAAGGTAACGGTTTCTTATTGCCCTTGGTTTTGGTTATTTCCGTTATGGTTCTGGGGCCGGCACTTTCCTACGGCCAAAACCCACAGGTAATCTCGGCTGCTTACATTGATAGCACAAACGTTTTACAGTTTGTCTTTAACCGTCCGGTCTTCACCGATTCTTCCCGGGTTATCCGGGGTGGGATAACCCTGGATGGGGATAACGGTGGTGACTATCCGGATGTAACCCTGACCGGGGGAACCTTTATAAATCCTGCCAATCCGGACACTGTTGTAAGCATTTACGCGAGTCTGGAGGATCAGAAAAAGATTGAGGGAATGGTAGATCGAAACAGCCTGGAGTTGGTTCTATCAGCAAATACCTTTGTTGATGCCAATTACGGGGGCAATTCAGAATTAACCACCGACGACGATCTTCCGGTAGATTTTATAGAAGACCGCAACCCACCGACACCGATTGCCGTTCGGTATGATGCTGGCATAAATCATTTGACCATAATGTTCAGCGAGCCGGTACAAATCGGCGGTCCGAATGCCGCAAAGATCTTGTTACCGGGTATGGCTCTCGATGATGATTTTGGCGGTCCCAACATGGACGCCATGCTTACTCGCCAGAATGCTGAGGTTATGACCGATTCGACCGGGTATGCGTTTAATGACATCGTCCTAGTGGATATCAAACCCAGTCTACAGCAGGTCATCGAAGCTTTTACTGAATCCACAATCATCTTGAAACTGGACCCGTTTACGTTTTTGGATGACGACCACCGTAACAGCAATAAAGCGCTAACCGTAAACGACAGTATTAATGTTAACTATCTGCCCGACCTCGATCCCACCGGTATTGACAGCGCTTCTTACAATGCTGGTGAGAATAAACTCTACATCCATTTTGACGAGGCGGTCACCAATAGCTTTGAGGGGGAAGAGTGGGTGGATTACTCAAAGATTGTCTTTGACGATGACTGGGGCGGTCCTAACCCCGACATCACCCTATCCGGGGGACTATCCGAGGTTTCGGGCCTGACAACCCTGAAGATCGAAGTAACCACTGAAGACCAACAGGCCATCGAGGCGCTGACCAATAAGGATTCCTTTGTGCTTACCCTGGGTGCCTATGCAGTGCTGGACGCTGGTTATAACGGCATCCGGGAATTTACGTTGGATGACAGCATCCTGGTTCGATACATCGAGGAGGGGGAGGGCGATAAGCCGGTGGTGGATTCTGTAAAATATGACGCCGGATTGAATGAACTAACCCTGTTTTTTGACAAGAGGATGGATAGGGATTTTTTTGTGTTGACCGGGATCACCTTAGACGACGATAATGGGGGACCTAACCCTAATGTGACCCTTACCGGGGCCGATACGGTCATCATCAGGCGGTCAGAAGTAAAGATTGGGGTAAACATTAACGATGAGGTGGGGATTGAAGGGATGGCGGCGAAAGATTTCCTGAAGTTAGTCTTAGCGCCTTATTCTTTTATTGATCGCACTAATGGAAATGGGAATGTTGCTGTTAGTCTGGGAAGTAACCTGTTTGTATCATATCAGCCGGATACTGTAGCCCCTGAAATTCTTTCGGTAAAATATGATTTCCGTAATGATGAACTTTTGTTTGCTTTTGATAAATCTGTAAAGCATGGGGATTTAACCGGGATTAGCCTTGGTGAAATAACTTTGACTGGTGGGGAAGTGAAAGAGACGGTAGATACCACAACCATAACCATAGGGGTCAACGCGGATGACCAAGCCAACATTGAGGGGCTTGCTAATTCTGTTAAGTCTAACCTGACCGTTTCTGTGGCCGCCCAGACCTTTAAGAACCTGGATGATGTTCCCAATTCGGACCTTTCTTTTCAGGATAGTGATACCACCGCATCGGGTGATACGCTCTTCGTTGGATACGGTCGTAAATTCTGGGATAAGAGCTTTGAAGCGTTCCCCACCGTTGATGAATGGGTTCCCGCTTCTTTAAGGGCGGCGGGAGACCATTCCTACTTCTACGTGGCCGATGGCCAATGGCGGGTTACCGTTACCCAGGCCGATGTGGATAGCCTGCTGACCGCCTTTGAAGTCAGCACCCCTGCTGATCCTACCCGGGGCATCTACCAGATCTGCCGGGATGTATTTGGCGAGGAAGGGGATACCGACGGTGACAGTCTGATTACCATCCTTCTGATGGACCTGAGGGATGAATTTGGCCAGGGTCGGGCAGCCAGGTATGCCGACCTGCCAAAGGCGGGTTATTTCGACCCCCGAAATGAGCTGCCCGATACTGTTTATGCCCATTCCAATGAAGTGGATATGTTCTACATTGATACCGATCCTATTATATTAGAAGCTGGCACCGCCGGCAACGCCCTGGCGGATATGTTCCAGCGAATGATTTCCCACCATGTAGATCCCGATGAAGAGGAATGGCTGATGGAGGGGATGTCGGCTATGGCCCAGGTGATAACTGGGTATGGGTTTTCCAGCTATCAGTATCCTGAAAAAGATCCCACACCGGCGGCCGGCAACGATATGACATCCTGGACTGAATGGCAGGCTGGATATCCCATTGACCTTGACGATCTTTACAACACTTTCTTGTTCCATCTTTACCTTTATGAACAATACGATAGTGTGGTTACCATTTCCGCCATTGCCACCGATACCGCCAACGGGCTGGCCAGTATAGATAGCAATCTTTCATCCCTGGGTTATTCCCAGAGTGTATCGCAGATCTTCGACGATTTTGCGGTGGCCTGTTTCTTCGATACTTTGGATCACCCTGTCTACGGGAATAAATATGGCTTTGAACTGGTTGATCTGGGAACGCCCATTACAGAAAAGATCAAGTGGACGCGAGATGACTATATTTTAGAACAGGCCCAATGGTCCTTCTCCAATTTTATCGTGATAGAAAAAGAAAAAGTTCCTCAAACCTTACTGTTCAATGGAAACGATGAGACGGAATTTAGTTTCATTATGGCAACAATGGAGGAGATAAGGCCGGGGGTTTATAATTTAGGTTCTGTAGAAATAGGGATACCGGATACCCTCTTCAATGAGCTCTCCATGGATCTCGATACCACCTCATTTGCCTTCCTGGTTTCTTGCAGTAAAACTGCGGGGGGGCCGGTGCCATCATCCTTTGTCATCTCCAGAGATCTTACCCCGCCGGAGATCAGTCTCGGTGTTTTCCAGAATCCATCGGTGGACGAGTTTCTGGATATTCATGTAATCTCCTCGGAAAGATTGTATGAAGATATGACCGATGAGGGCCCGGTGATAGCCGTTACCCTGTATACCACTACGGATACCACTACCAATGAAATGGTGGCTGACCTCAATTTCACCGACCCCGGGGAGACGATGTTCAATTATCATGCTGAATTTACCCTGTGGACAAGCGGCGACTATGTGGTAAAGGCTATCGGTCAGGATATTAGTGGGAACGATTTTGTGCCGGATTCCACCGTCCTTACCGCTCAGAAGATTCTGGCCAATCAGGGTGGTGCCATCAAGGATGTTCAGGGGAAGGCGTCGCTGGTGCTGCCCCCGGGGTCTGTTGGGCGGGATGTCTATATTACCCTCCAGGTTGTAGAGACCGAGAAACCCGGGGCCCTTTTCCAAAAGGGTTCCCTGTCCCCGAGACCTGGAGAACGGGAGTCCATAGGGCCGGCCTTTCGCTTCGGGCCGGCGGGGATTACGCTCTCCATACCCGCTTCCCTGACGTTGTCCTGGGAAGGGGATATTCCCGAGGCCCCCTTGGGTATCTACCGCATGCGGGATACTACCTGGGTTTATGTGGGTGGGGTTACCGATCGGGAAAAGCGGACGGTAGTGGCCCAGGTTACAAAGTTGGGTCAGTTCCAGATCCAGGCCGGGGCACCGGGGGAGGAAGGTCCTGAAGTGCCGAGGACATATTATTTATCCCAGAATTTTCCCAATCCCTTCAACCCCATCACCACCATTGAGTATGGACTGCCGGAGGCCAGCCGGGTTACCCTGACAGTTTACAATATCCTGGGTCAGGCATTGGTAACCTTAGTGGATGGTCATCAAAACCCGGGGTTTTTCCTAGTCGGGTTTGATGCCACCCCCTATGCTTCAGGCGTTTACTTCTATAAAATTAATGCCCTGGCTGAGGCCGGTGAAAGGAAATTTAGCCAGATTAAAAAGATGGTAGTGCTTAAATAGTAAAACCTTAGCAAAAATCAAATAAACGATAAGACCCATAGGGTCTTGCCCAAGGAATTATTAACTAAGGTCATTTCAAGCTTTTATCTTCAATAGTTCGAAGTTTCTTAAGACAAGGTCATAGACCTTGTCAAATCTTAGTGATTAAAAAATTGGCCCAAGTTTAGTAAATAAAACTGGGGTTTCAGGTATCTTGGGATTTGAGGAGGTTATGAGCATGTTTTCTAAAAAAGCGGGCATAAGCATTATACTTGTTATGGCTGTTCTCATAGGGGGCTGTGAGCGGAAGGGGAAACACATACCCACTGATCCCTCAACCATCGTCTCCAACACTACTGATGGATGGGCGGCTTTTGAGGACGGGGATTATGAGGCGGCTATCGTTTACTTCAACGATGCCAAGAACCGGGACGCCTCCAGTGAGGAAGCCTACAGCGGCCTGGGATGGGCCTATTCCCGGGATCGCCAGTTCATATTTTCCTATCCCAACTTCGGTCTCCTTCTGTCACTCACCGAGGATTCCACCTTGATAACGGATGCCTATGCTGGGCTGGCTTTTACCTATTCCGCCGATCCCGAAAAGCGGGACGACCAGGAAGGGGATTCGCTGGCGATCAGGTTCGCCAGGGAAGCCCTCAGCCTGGATCCTGATTATCAGTTTAGCCATGATCAGTCCATTGATGCCGTTATCCTGCACGCCCTGATTGCCCAGAGTTTCTATAATCGTA
>JADHWK010000087.1 GCA_016783505.1 Candidatus Zhuqueibacterota bacterium
TGGTTCGTTCCACCCAGGGCATTCTGGAGAACAGCCTTCGGGCCCTGTATGAGGAGGAAGACATTCCGCTTGCTGAGATAGCCGCCGCCTCAGACTTAAAACTATTGGAAGGGTTGATCAAGGCCGATCCGGAAAACGCGGATTTGCTTGTGTTGGCCGCCCAGGGGTTCACCGGTTATGCCCTGGCGTTTGTGGAAGATTCTGATCCTGAACGGGCGAAGAGGTTCTATCACCGGGGCCGGGACTACGGATTGCGGGCGCTACAGCTTCGTGGGCATTTTTCCACGGGGACCGAGCAGGGGATAGAGGGCTTTCAAAAATCCGTTCAGGCATTGACCGATAAGGATTTACCCGCCCTGTTCTGGGCCGCCAACGGCTGGGCGGGCTGGATCTTCCTCAATCTCCAGTCGCCCCGGGCCCTGGCCGATCTTCCCAGGGTGGAAATCATGATGCGGAAGGTGCTCGAGCTGGATGAGACATATTATTACGGCGGTGGACATCTGTTTTTTGGCACCTACTACGCTGGCAGGCCCCGCATGTTAGGGGGCGACCCCGAGAAGGCTCAGTTCCACTTTGAAAAAAATCTTGAGATCAGCGGGGGAAGGTTTTTGATGAGCTATGTATATTACGCCAGATTCTATGCGGTGCAAATCCAGGATCGGAGTCTTTTTGAACGTCTGTTGAATACCGTGCTCGATACCCCCGGGGATGTCCTGCCGGAGCAGCGGTTGGTGAACGAAGTAGCCAAGATCAAGGCTAAAAATCTAATACAAAATATCAATGAATATTTTTAAAAGGCCTTATTTAGAAGAATACATTGTAACCGGTGAGCCCCCGAGACAGAAATACACCATCCACATCGTTCTGTTTCTAATCACCGTGTTAACAACCTTAATGGCCGGGGCGATTTATGAAGGGGTTAATCCTATTACTCACATCTATCGGGGAATTCCTTTCTCATTCACGTTGTTGTTAATTTTGGGCATCCACGAGATGGGGCACTACCTGACGGCCCGCCGGTTCGGCATGCTGGTAACCCTGCCCTATTTTATTCCGGCGCCCACAATTTTGGGCACGATTGGGGCCATCATCCGGATGAAATCCCCTATGTGGAACCGAAAGGTTCTGGTTTACGTGGGGGCGGCTGGTCCTATCGTCGGCTTCCTCATTGCCCTACCGGTGACCATCTATGGGTTTGTCACTTCGCCCATACGCGAAATGGTCCCCGGTCAGGGGGGTATTCTGTTGGGGGACTCCATTCTCCTCAAGATTATATCGGCTGGAGTGATTGGCGAGCTCCCCGAGGGGCACGACGTGTTTTTAAATTCGGTGGCCTGGGCTGGCTGGATTGGACTTTTTGTCACCTCCTTTAACCTGTTTCCCTTTGGCCAACTGGATGGGGGACACATTGTTTACGCCCTGTTCGGTGAACGGGTTCATTGGTTGTTAAGTCGCTATGTCTTTATCGGGCTATTGCTTTTGGGCATTCTTTGGATTGGTTGGTGGTTCATCGCTATTTTTTTATTTTTCTTAGGATTCCGCCATCCCCGCCCAGTGGACGACCTAACCCCGTTGGAATACAGGGAACGGCTCATAGGCTGGTTCGCCTTAGCCATGTTTATACTCTGTTTTATCCCGGTGCCGTTTTCCAGCCTTATTCCTCAATAACTAACAGGATTTCTTATTGCAGGATACATCAATAAGGGGTGCGCTTATTACAGGATTCGGCCATATCCTGCAATAAGAGTGTTTGTTATTGCATGATAAATCAAAAGAGGTGGACATTATTAATGAATCCCAGGGGCTTTAAAAATTCTGTGTCTGGGAACGGTAATCTTACAATAACCTCCCCCCTTTTTAAAGGGGGGGTAGGGGGGGATTTCAAGAGATGCTTCCATTGAACAAGAAACCCATATATAATCCCCCTAAATCCCCCTTTAGAAAAGGGGGACTAATTTATTCCAAAAAAGCCAAAGGAGCCAACCCAATGAAAATATTGACGATAAGTTTGGCGGTAGGTTTTCTTTTCATTTTTAGTCCTGCTGTGTCAGGAAAAGAATACGTAATCAAATTCGCCACCATCGCCCCCGAGGGGTCCACCTGGATGAAGGTGCTTAAAGAGTTCGGCCAGGAGATCCAGGAGAAGAGTGGGGGACAGATGCGATTCCGAATCTACCCCGGGGGGGTATCGGGGGATGAGAAGGATGTCTTAAGAAAAATGCGAATAGGACAGATCCACTGTGCCGGGTTCACCGGGGTGGGGTTTGGAGAAATTCTTCCAGAAGTGAGAGTCATAGATCTCCCCTTCATCTTCCAAAACTATGGTGAGGTAGATTATATTCAGGAAAAAATGCACGAGCGATTCGCCGCTGCCTTTGAGGAGAAGGGGTTCGTTCTCTTGGGATGGGCCGAGGTGGGGTTCGTTCATTTCTTCTCTAACAAGCCCATTTATTCCATGGAGGATGTGAAACACCTGAAGATTTGGATGTGGGAAGGGGATCCGCTGGCGGTAGCCTTATTCAAGACCCTTGGGGTTAGCCCCATCTCTCTCTCGGTGATTGATGTGCTTTCCTCCCTGCAGACCGGACTGATCAATACTGTATACATCTCGCCCTATGGGGCCATCGCCCTGCAGTGGTTCACCAAGGTGAAATACATGACCGAATTCCCCATTTCCGATGCTGCCGGCGCAGTGTTAATCACCAAACGTTACTTTGATCGGTTACCTGAAGATCTTCAACTCATACTAAAAGAAAGCGCTCGTAACCATCTGACCCGCTTGATTCAACTCACTCGCATGGATAACGTCGAGTCGGTGGAGATTCTCAAAGAAAACGGCATCCAGATCACCCCGACGCCACCGGACAGCGTTATGGCCGAATTTTACGGGGTAGGGGAGAGGGCTCGGGAAAACCTGGTGGGGAAGATGTATTCCCGGGAACTGCTGGATGAGCTGCTGTTTTACATTGAGGAATTCCGTTCAAAGCAGACCCCCATACCAAATACTCGGGGTCACGAAGAATGAAACCCTTATCCCCCCGATGCCTCGGGGGCACAACGAAGAGAGGCGAGCGTAAGAGAGTGGAGCGTAAATTTTGACCTTTCGCTTTTACGCTCTACGCTTCACGCTTTGCGAAAAAGATGAAAGTCCTGAAAACGATTGACAGATATTTAGCGTTAACCGAAGGGGTCATCATCGTCCTCTTTTTAACCACCATGATCGGGCTGGCCTTTCTGCAGGTGGTATTGCGAAATTTTTTCTCCACTGGTATCCCCTGGGCGGATATCTTTCTTCGACATTTAGTCCTATGGGTAGCTTTTTTAGGGGCCTCCTTGTCCACCCGGGAGAATAAACACATCAACATTGACGTGCTGACCAAACTGCTCCGCCCCAGGGGAAAGCTCTGGTCAAAATGCGTGGTTGAGGTCCTCTCCTTGGCCGTCTGCCTCTTTTTGGGTTTGGCGGCCTGGTCCTTCCTCGCTATGGAGCGCCAGGGCCAGGGCATCCTTTTTAATAATTTACCCATCTGGATCTTTCAAATCATCCTTCCGTTGGGCTTTTTTGTGATCGCCTTCCGTTTTTTCCTCCGGGTGCTTGATAGCCTTCTTATCTTAAGCCAGAAACCCCGCTAATGATGATTCTTTTTGGAATAGTCATCCTCCTGTGTGCCCTTTTAGGAACCCCTTTGTTTGTCATCATCGGGGCTTTGGCTTTGTTTTTCTTTTACTCGGTGGGCATTGACACCTCTGCGGTCGTGGTGGAAATGTACCGCATGGCCTCTTCACCCACCCTGCTGGCCATCCCCTTGTTTACCTTTACCGGATTTGTTCTGGCTAAAAGCAACACCTCTAAACGGCTGATCAACCTCTCCGGGGCCCTTTTCGGCTGGCTACCCGGCGGGTTGGCTGTAGTGGCCCTGGTTACCTGTGCTTTTTTCACCGCCTTTACCGGCGCCTCAGGGGTGACCATCATCGCATTGGGGGGACTTCTTTACCCCATGCTGGTCTCGGAGAAATATCCCAAGAAATTTTCCCTGGGTCTGATGACCGCCTCTGGAAGCCTGGGGCTCCTGTTTCCCCCCAGTCTCCCTTTGATCCTGTACGGCATGGTCTCCCAGACCAGCGTTGACCAGCTCTTTTTAGCTGGGATCATTCCCGGAATCATCCTTATCCTAATCCTGTCGGGATATAGCATACGCTGGGGCTTCGCCGCCCAGGTCAAAAAGACCCCTTTTTCCTTCAAGGAAATCTCTAAAGCCTTGAAGGAAATGGCCTGGGAGATTCCCCTGCCCATGATAATCCTGGGGGGGATCTACGGTGGAATCTTCACTGCCACCGAGGCCGCTGCTGTTACTGCCGTCTATGTAGTAGTTATAGAATGCTTTATCTATCGGGAGATCCGCTTTGCCCGGGATGTCCCCCGAATTATGAAGGAGAGCATGGTGCTGGTAGGGGGGATTCTGATCATCCTGGGCGCTGCATTGGGCCTGACCAGCTATCTCATTGATCAACAGGTCCCCATGAAAATATTGGCTTTGATGAAAACCTACATTAGCAGCAAATATACTTTCTTAATCCTGCTTAACATTCTACTGCTTATTGTCGGCTGCATGATGGACATTTTTTCTGCCATCATGGTCGTCGTCCCCCTGATTACCCCTATAGCGACAAGCTTTGGGGTGGATCCAATACACTTAGGCATTATTTTCCTCACCAACCTAGAGATTGGATATTCTACTCCCCCGGTCGGACTAAACCTGTTCATCGCCAGCTCCCGGTTCAAGGAGCCGGTAGTAAAACTATACGGAGCGGCACTGCCGTTTCTGGGCTTGAGGCTGATCGCCCTGATCCTGATCACCTATGTTCCATTTATCAGTCTGTGGCTGGTGGAATTACTCCAGGTACGATAAAATATCTTGATGCTAATATAATAATCAATTAGCATAATAATTATGAGATTTTACAGTAAACGAAACCTTAATTCTCATAAATGGTTGATAGTTACGTTGTTTTGCTTATCATTTTTTAGTTTCGGCTCAAGATCGGCAGAGGCGCATTTTTGGAGAATAGGGGAAAGTTTGAATTACCGGGTGATGTGGGGGATTATTCCACTGGGGACTATGCGGATTGATGTGGTTGAAAAAATAAGGTTGGATGGATTTCCGGTCTATCAGGTGACCTGGCGGGTTGATTCTAACCCGCTTTTGTTTTTTATAAATATCCATGAAAGCTTCGAATCATTCATAGACTCTGCAGGGGTATTTTCCCGAAAATTTCTGGCACACAGTGCCGATAGGGAAAGGACGTATCATTTTGATTATATTGAAAACAGGCTGACGATGGACACTTTTCTGCCCGATGGGTCCCGGGTCAGGGATACAATTAATATCCAGGATAAGATTCAAGATGGAACATCACTTTTATTTTATATCAGAAGCCAGGTGCATAAAAGCAAAAAAGAGGAAATAACCACCGTTATAGAGCAGGAGTTAATGAGAACGGATGTATATTTTGCCAATAAGCTTGTGAGAATAAAGGGAGCAGGGGGGGATGTAGATGCCATAGA
>JADHWK010000088.1 GCA_016783505.1 Candidatus Zhuqueibacterota bacterium
CGGTTGATCAAATCCTTGGCTTCATCCTTGAAGAGGCCGGTGGGCTCCCCGGTTTCAGGGTCCCGCACGATCTCACCCCCAGGGGGATCGGGGGTATCTCCGGTCACCCGGGCTAACCCCATGGCCAGCGAATTGGCTAGGGCCACATGACCGTCTAACCGATCCACGAACACCGGATGGTGCGGACACACGGCATCTACAATTTCCTTGGTGGGAAGGCGATGACTGGGCCAGGCCTCATGGTCCCAGTTCCCGCCGGTAATCCACGCCCCTTGGGGCAGCCCCCGGGCGTATTCCCCGATAATCCTGGTAAAATCATCCTCGTCCCTGGCCCGCCTGAGGTTAATCCCCAACAGGGAAAATCCCCCTTCGGCGAAGTGGAGATGGGCGTCGTTGAACCCGGGCATCACAAATGCCCCTTTCAGATCAATAACCCGCGTTTCCCCGTCAAACATTTTCTTAATCTGTTTATTAGACCCCACCGCCACGATGCGGTCCCCCTTGATAGCCAGGGCCTCGGCCCGAGGCTGGTTAGGGTCTACCGTCCAGATTACACCATTGAATAGGGCTAGATCTGGATTTAACGGTGGTTTTCCGCCACATCCACCCAATACGCACGCGAAGATAAACATGATAAGTCCTCTGAACATATTAAGCTCTCTTATCGGTCTGTAGATTCTGGACCCCACTATGAAATTTGCCAGAGGTTAACATGGTGGATTCTTATAATCCTAAACTAAACTTTGGCTAAAATGGTTTTTAGTATAAATGATAAACCGTTAAAACGGTTATAAATGACGTTTTGAGCTTCAGTTAACCCCCAGTTGAAACTGGGGGTTATTTATTAATCAGTAGAACGTTGGTCAGGAGCCTGACAGATCAGTTAGGTGCTTGACTAACTTTATCGATTTAAACACGATAGCCCCCGAATTTATTCGGGGGGTAACAATTTCGTCCTAACAATTGAACTAACCGATTCATCGGTTTTCTTTACTGCACATTATAAAATTTGCCAAAGCTCGAATACTAAATTCAAATTCCCCGCCGTAGAATTTTGCCCGGCAGGCGGCAGGTGTGCTTACCCTGGTCCACCACCACCTGCCCATTCACGATGACATAATCCATGCCAACCGGGTACTGCTGGGGGTTGGTAAAGGTGGCCCTGTCGCTGACCATTCCCGCATCAAAGATGACCAAGTCGGCTACCTTTCCCACCGCGATCTGACCCCGATCCTTGAACCCAAACTTCTGGGCCGGAAGGGATGTCATCTTCCGCACTGCTTCGGGTAAGGTCATCACCTTTTGCTCGCGAACGTAATATCCTAATATGCGGGGAAAGGTCCCATAATTTCGGGGATGGGGATGTCCCCGGCCCAAGGGACCGTAAGGGGCCAGGGCTACCCCATCGGACCCTACCATGGTATAAGGAAAAGCCAGGACCTTGGCGGTGTTTTCCTCGGACATAGCAAACCCGCACATTGAGACCTCGCCCTTTTCGGCAATCAGCAACTGACGGACAAATTCAAAGGGATCAGATCCCGTTTGGCTTGTGATCTGAGCCACCGTCCGACCCTGATACTTCTTATTCTCTTCGGAAAGCACCCAGGAGATCAAAACGGCATCCCAGGAACCCAGGTTTTCAATTTTATCCTGGACATACTTCCTGATTCTGGGAAGTTGACTTTGATCTTTAAGCCTTTCCAAAAAACTATCTGTTCCCCCTTCCCGGGCCCAGAGGGGAAACAGGGCCGCCAGGGTAGTGTTATAGGCCACATAGGGATAACGGTCGGCGTGGACATCTATTCCCTCTCCCCTGGCTCTTTCAATGGTTTCCAACACCCTATCAATTTTATGCCAGTTTCTCCGCTGACAGGCTTTGAGGTGTGAGATCTGCACTGGAACCCCGGCTTCCTTCCCGATCTTTAGGGCCTCAGCCACCGCCTCCTCCAGCCGAACATCCTCGCTGCGAATATGGGAAGCATACAGGCCGCCATATTGGGCCAGGGTTCTGCATAGATCAATTAACTCTTCGGTGGTAAAGAAGCTACCCGGCGTATATTCAAGCCCGGTGGAAAGCCCCAGGGCTCCCTGTTCCAGGGCCTTTGTCAGTTCTCCCTTCATCTTCACCATTTCATCGTCCGTCGCCGGCCGATCCACTTCCCCCATGACGACCTGACGGATGGTCCCGGCTCCCACCAAAGTGGCATAATTCAGGGCCATGCCCGATCTTTCCAGCCGGCGGAAAAAGCCATTCAAGTCCGACCAATCAGCCTCAATTTGATATTTGTCCTTAAGATGCCCTCGGATTTTATCCCCCTCCACTCCGAACAGGGGAAAGGGGCTGTAACCGCAGTTACCGCTGATCTCAGTGGTTACTCCCTGCCGGATTTTGCTCTCGGCCTTAGGGTTGACCAGAAGGTGAACATCGGTATGGGTGTGAACGTCAATGAAACCCGGTGTCACCGTCAAACCGTCAGCATCTATAACCCGTGGGGCGGTCTTCCCGGAAAGATTCCCGACGGCGGCGATTTTATCCCCCCTTATCCCCACATCCCCAGAGAAAGGTTTTCCACCCGTTCCATCTACGATAAGGCCATTTTTAATAATCAGATCAAAATCAGTGCGGCTGCAGTTCGGACAGAAAAGAGTAAGAACCCCCATCCAACCCGCAAGCAGAACAAATCCCGCCCCCTTTTTCAAAAAATTCCTCCAGTTCATTCTTTACTCCTAAGAATTTGAGACTCCAGATATGTAACTCCAATAATTACAATATTGATATTAGCAGCCTGTATTTTGCTTCACTAGTTATTCGGAGTTTTTCGACAGTCTCTACTGTTATATGCTGTTTCGCCTGTCTTTTGACTTAATTTTGTTGTATCCTCTTCTTTCTCAGCTCTTCGATTATATTAATTTTATTTAATGTCATTTCTATTTGTGACTGAGCACCTATCCGTTCAAATATCTCTAATGCATCTTTGTGATACTTTAATGCCTCATTATACCTACCTAATATTTTGTATACAGTACCAATGTTGCCCAGACCACTTGCTATACCTTGTTCATATCCAATCTTTCTATGAATATCTAATGCTTCTTTGAAGTACTTTAATGCCACCTCAAGCTTACCCAAGTCTCCGTAAATAATACCTATGTTTCTAAGCTGAATTGCTATGCCCTTCTTATATCCCATCTTTACGTAAATCTCCAGCGCTTCCTCGTAATACCTTAATGCCTTGTCAGTCTTTCCAAAGTCTTTATATATTATACCCACGTTTCCAAGAGCATTTGCTATGCCTTCCTCATATCCAATCTTTCTGTGAATCTTCAATGCTTTTTTGTGATACTTTAATGCGTTATTAGGCTTACCTAAGTTTCTGTATATATCACCTATGTTTCCAAGAGCTGTTGCTATACCTTTTTCATGTCCAATCTTTCTGTGAATCTCTAATGCTTCTTCGTTATACTTTAATGCCTTATCAGGATCACCCAAGACATTGTATATAAGACCTATATTGATGAGATCACTCGCAATACCTTGTTCATATCCAATCCTTCTATGAATCTTTAAGGCTTCTTCATGATACTTTAATGCTTTTTTAGACTTACCTAAGTCATCATATATAATACCCATGTTGCCAAGTTGAAGTGCTATGCCTTGTTCATATCCAATCTTTCTGTGAATCTTTAATGCTTCCTCACGATATTTTAATGTCTCATCTAACTTTCCAAATTTTTTGTATATTAGACTTATATGGCCAAGAGCTGTTGCAATGCCTTGTTCATGTTCAATCTCTCGGTAAATCTCTAATGCTTCCTTGTGATATTTTAATGCCGCATCAGGTTGACCTGAGTCTTCGTATATAAGACCTATGTTGTTAAGTTGACTTGCTATTCTTAGTTTATATTTGCTCTTTCTATAAATCTCTAATGCTTCTTCGTAATACTTTCGTGCGCTATCTGGTTTACCTAAATCACTATATATAACACCTATATTGCTAAAAGCATCTGCAATGCCTCGTTCATCGCCAATCTTTTTATCTATCTCTAATGCTTCCTCTTGATACTTTAGTGCATCATAAGGCTTACCTAAGTTTCTATATATATTACCTATATTGATCAGATCACTTGCAATGCCCTGTTCATATTCAATCTTTCTGTAAATCCTTAATGCTTTTTCGTAATACTTTAATGCCTTACCAAGCTTACCTAAATCACTAAATATAATACCCACGTTGCCAATAGCAACTGCTTTTCCCTTTAATCTTTCACCTTTGTGTTTTACTCTTTTAGTTATGTCCAATGCTTCTTTATAATGCTTTTCTGCCTTTTTTAATTTAGATAAAATATAATAGCAATTGCCTATGAGGATATTAGCAGCAACTTTATTCTCTTCTGTAGCATTTGGATGAGATAGACATTTTTTAAATTCTTCAATTGCTTCATTAAATTTATATTCCTTTTCATATTCTATCCCTTGGTTAAAAAAATGTTTTAATAAGGGATTTTCGCCAAGACCATTTATATAAGGTATTGGAAGACCTCTATCATGCAGTTCCTGCCTCTCTAATAAATGCTGATAATAACCTATGGTCTTAAATTGCATCTTTTTTTCTTTATATTCTTTTATTGATAAGATCACACCACATACACATATTATTATACAGATAGTCCATGATGCTATTTTTATTTTTCTTGGTATATTTGTTGTAGATAAATATATTGCAAGAAGAAACGGGCCCACTATTAAGACAATATTTAACCACAAATCCATTTTTATTTGCCTACCTTAAGTGATTTATTAGAATAAAGTTAAATGGCCTATAACTTTGGTATATACCTAATATTTCGTATTTTAAAAATTTAATTGTATATATACAAAATTCGCATATCCTTATTAAAAAATTAACTCCCCGGCGATGAGATAGAGAACCAGGGCCACCCCTGCTGCCGTCAGGGCATAGGGAATCTGGGTGTTAACGTGGTCTATATGGTCGCAGGCCGAGGCCATGGAGGAGATAATGGTGGTATCGGATATGGGAGAGCAGTGGTCGCCGAAAATCCCGCCCCCGAGGGCGGCACCGATAACCAGCCCCGGATGGGCCCCCACCAGGGAGATCATGGGGACACTGATTGGGATCATAATAGCAAAGGTACCGAAGGAGGTGCCAGTGGCAAAAGCGATGAAGCAGGAGACCAGAAAGATCAGGGCTGGGACGAGGCCGGGGTTGACCCAGGCCTTGGCTATCCCCGCTACGTAAGTCCCCGTCCCCAGAACCTTACAGGTGTCCCCGATGGCAAAGGCCAGCACCATCAACAGGGCCAGGGATACCAATCCCCCGGTGCCCTTCATGAACTGGTCGGTGATCTCCCGCAGGTTCATGATCCCCTGAACCCGGTAGGCAATCGCCCCTACGCCCAGCCCCACCAGCACCGCCCAGAACACCGAGGTAGAACCGGAACCGTTCATGGGGTTCCCTTCCCCGGTGATGAACAGACCCACGGGCACCGTCAGGGCCATAAACAGGATGGGCAGTAGCATGTTGATCATCCGGGGCTTTA
>JADHWK010000037.1 GCA_016783505.1 Candidatus Zhuqueibacterota bacterium
ACCAACCCGGTGATCACCTCTCCCATCATTGGGGCAAACACCGTGGCCCAGCTTCATGAAAGCCTGGGGGCAGTAGGGTTTAGGTTGACTGCTGAGGAACGGAAAATATTAAATGAAGTAAGTGGGTGGAAATAGTGGGGGTAAGTGTCCGTTCTTTAGTTTATTTGAAACCTCTGAAAAATCACCCTATTAGATAGGTTGACATCGGTTTTTAGCTACAAAAACAAGGTCAATTTTCCCAAAATCCCCCCTTTTTATTGAAAAAAGGCCCATTCATTCATCTTGAGTAGGCCTTTTGTTTTTCCTTAAATATCTGGCTGTTCCCAAAAATTGTGATTAGATAAATTCAGAAAGTACCTTATTAAAGACTTGACTTTTCCTAATAAAAGACTTAAATTATTGTTGTTATAGTTCGAATTAAAAAATTTAATTATTCATCAAAACATTAAAGGGGGTGTTATTATGAGACTGTCTACAAATATTTTCTTAATTGTGTCCTTGTTATCAATTTTATTTCCCCTGGAAGGTTTTGCTCAAGCTGACTCACCGCAAGAGGATCGATCTGAACCACATTTTAGAAAAGGTAGTCGAGCGTTACAATTTTATTTAATAAATGAAATATCAGCTGCAATCAAAAAACATTATACAAATCGAACAGCTCTTCGTCTAAAGTTTGATATATCGGGTATGTTTAGCGATGAACAGGGTGACTATGATACTAAATTTGAAAGTGTTTATGATACGACAACGATAAAAAAAGATAGGGATTCCAAACTAAACATTCAAGGCATTGATATTTCCTTACAGTATCTTTTTTATCCACATCCAAATAAGAGGATAAACATATTTGTTGGAACAGGGCCTTTTGTTGGTTTTCATCGTAGCAAATCTGAATATGAAGATGAAGAAAAAAATGGGACATTACGTAAACATACGTATGATATATTAACTTATACATGGTCGTTTGGAATTACAGGAATAGGTGGTGTTGAAAGTTTTATTACCAAACAAATTAGTTTATTTGCTGATTATAGGATTTTTTTAAGCTACAATTGGCAACATGGTGAATCCACCAGTAAATCATTGTATAATTCTGACTGGAGTGAATTTACATCTACTTACAATGGCCGATTTTGGGAATTAAACCTTAGTTCTCTAAGGGTGGGTATATCTATATATTTTTAATCATCAGTATTGTGCTGCAACTTTGTCGTATACTTACATTTCATAATTGATAATAAGATTAAGAAATAAAGGACTTGACTTTTTGCAAAATAATTCTCCCAAAATTCTCCCATTTTAGGTAATTCAGATAGACAAATTTCCACAAATTAGACACTTTTTAAGGGTATTTTAGCTACGCCCCTGTAGCTCAGTCAGGATAGAGCAGCGGTTTCCTAAACCGTTGGTCGGGTGTTCGAGTCACCCCAGGGGTACCAACAAGATCGTAGCACTTTAATTGTTTGAAGTTGAGAAAAAGCGGGGCAAGGGAGCAGGGGGGATGAGGAGAAGGGGAAAAAAGGGGAGGGGAAGAAAAGCCGACAAGGAGAAAAAACTTCTCGTTGCCCGCCTTGTGGGTTAGCCCAAAGATAGGTAAATTTGTTGTAGGAGAAAATTATGTTAAAACCGAGGAAGAAATTAACCAAGCAGCAGTTGAAAGAGGATAAGCTGGTCACCACTACGTATAAGGTGAATGAATTTATCACCCAGCATTCCCGATTGATCACTTATGGGGCAGTCGCCGTAGCTGCAATCGTCCTGTTCAGCGTCTTATGTGTCCGCAGCGGGCGCCAGGCTAGCCGCAACGCCGCCACCGAGACCACCATGTCCAAATTCGAATTTTATACCGGGAGATATGAAGCGGCCATCGAAAAATTCAAATCTATTCTCGATCAATACGAGGGGACCAGGGGCGCCGGTGAGGCGGCCTATTACCTGGCCCTAAGCCATCTGGCCTTGGGGAATAGGGAGGAGGCAGAAGCTACTTTTAAGCTCTTTTTAAAATCCTATGGGAAGGATAGGATTTTGGTCAGCGCCGCCCATACCGGTTTGGGAACTATCTTGGAAGATCAGGGCCAATTTGAAAAGGCGGCTGACCAATATATCGCTGCCTATAAGGTGGGCAAGGATCTCTTTTCGGCCCCTCAAAATCTGATCAATGCAGGGCGATGCTTCCAGTCAGCAGGCCTTGCTGGTCAGGCCAGAGAGATTTATCAGTCCGTGTTAGACCATTATGCATACTCCCCCTTAAGGGCCGATGCGGAAAACCGGTTGGCCGGACTGTAATATCTGTAAGGTCAGTCAGGCGCCCTGGCCTGTTGCAGAACTATCGCAATTGATAATTTAGGGGTTATGTTTAGAACCGCTCTAAAGAGCGGTTCTGGTTAAATAGTTGTTAAAGAAAGTCTTAACCAGAACCTTATCCCGATGTTTCGGGGTAGGTTTTGGCCCTTGCTGAGCAGGCAAGATCTTCATACGGAAAATCAAGGATCTCTGGGTTGTGACCCGCCTGACTGACACCCGACTGAAAAAATAATTTTTCTCTTGCAATTAAGAGAAAAAAATTGTATATTTATTCGAAGGTGGGTTGACAAGACCCACTTTTTTGTTATATGGATTTAAAAGATAAACTACAGAAACTTTTTTTGCCGATCATAGAGGGTCGCGGGGCCTTCCTGGTGGATATTCAAATCTCGGGCGGCCCCCGAAAGCCTTTTCTGTCCGTATTCCTGGACACCCCTTCTGGAATATCTTTAGGGGAATGTGCTTCCTTCAGCCGGCAGTTTTCTGATATGCTGGATATGGAAAACCTGTTGGAGGAATATCGGCTAGTGGTATCCTCTCCGGGTCTCAATCGTCCCCTAAAGAGTAAGGAAGACTTTGCTCGAAAGATTGGAAAGCAAGTAGAAATAGTGGTTCAGGAAGGGGAGAAGACCATTCATCTGGAGGGATCCCTTCACTCGGTCACCCAAGAGGAGGTCTTTATCGAAACCAGGGGGGGGATTAGTAGAATAAAATTAGGGGTCATTAAAACGGCCCATTTAAAAATAGTACTCTAAGAAATTATTTCTTGTAATTATATAGATTTAGGGTTGAAGCGAGGACACCATGAACCATGAAATCGTTGATGCCGTCTCCCAGCTCATGAGGGAAAAAAACATCGACCGGGACATCCTTCAGGAAATTATTGAGGGTGTTTTTAAGACCATCCTTAAGAAAAAGTACGGATCATCTGATAATTTTGAAATCATCTTCAATATGGACAAAGGTGATATCGAGATTTATTGTGAAAAAGTGATAATGGAAGATGGGGGGATAACGGATCCTCTTCGGGAGATTGAGCTGGGGGTTGCCCGCACGGAAGACCCTGATCTGGAGGTAGGGGATGAATATGTGGAAATTATTAATTATAAGGACTTTGGTCGCCGGCTGATCATCTCGGCCAAGCAAAACCTTATTCAAAAGATTAAGGAGATTGAAAAAGAAAATATTTACAATGAATTTAAAGACCGAGTGGGGGAAATCGTCATTGGGGACATTCATCAGGTCAATCGCCGGGAGGTCAAGCTGAATGTAGAGCGCATTGAGGTCATTATGCCACGGGGAGAGCAGGTATATAATGAGCGGTATCGGCGTGGGGATTCACTGAGGGTATTGGTTAAAGAGGTCAACCGCACCACCCGCGAGCCCGAAATTACCGTTTCCAGAAGTGACCCCGATTTTCTTCGCCGGCTGTTTGAACTGGAGGTGCCGGAGATCTTCGACGGCATTATTGAGATTCAGAAAATTGTTCGTGCACCCGGTGATCGCGCTAAGGTTGCTGTCATCTCCAATGACAAGCGCATTGATCCGGTTGGGGCCTGTGTGGGGATGAAAGGGGTTCGTATTCAGGCTATCGTACGTGAGCTGAACAACGAAAAGGTGGATATCGTCAAATGGGACGAGGATCCCAAACACAACATCCGACGAGCCTTAGGCTCTTTGATTGAGGCCCGGGAAATTCTGCTAAATGAGGAGGAGAAAAAGGCCCAGGTTGTCCTTCCCGACGACCAAATGTCCCTGGCAATCGGCCGCCGTGGACATAACCTGAGGCTGGCCTCAGAGCTGACCGGATATGACATAGAACCAATTAAGGAATCCGAATACCATGCGACGGAAGAGGAACTGGAGCTGGCAGAGGTAGAGGGTCTGGGAAAAGCCACCTTAAAACGGCTGTTGGACGCCGGATATCAGTATGCTGAAGAAGTTCTCGATGAAGGCAGGGAAAAGCTGCTGTCTATTCCAGGCATCGGCGAGAAAAAGTCCCGGAAGATTATTCAAATACTGGAAAACTATTACGAATAGATATGGCAAGAACAACCAAAATATTCCAACTGGCCAAGGAGATCAATCTAGGATCGGGGACAATTATCGAATTCCTCCAGGAACGAGGCTATGAAGTCTTAAGAAAGCATATGAGCCCCCTGAACGAGGAGATGGTCGAAGAGGTCATCAAGAAATTCGATCACGATAAATGGAACAAACTGATCGAACAGCGCCAGCGGGAAAAGGAGGAGGAGAAACGGAGGGAAGAGGAAAGATTACGGGAAGAACAGCTGGCGAAAATCCTCCATGAACGCCGGGAGAAAAAGAAAGGGGTAACCAGAGAAATTACTGAAAAAGAAAAAGCCGAGAAGGCGAAGCCCACTATTCCGGTTACCACTAAACCCAGAGCCGTCAAAGAGGGAAAACCAGTCATCGGAATGGAGGTGGAACCGGCTAAGATTTCTCCCCCAACACCTACTACCCCCCCAGCCGCAAAACCTGAATCCCAAAAACCCCTCGTTGAAAAAAAACCCAAGCTTAAACCAAAGCCTAAAGAAGAGAAAGAGGAGGAGAAACCACACCCCAAGCGGAAACGTAAGAAGCGTTGGTTAAAACGCAGAAAAAGGGATGAAAAATACCGGGCTGAAGTGCTGGCCGGACCGCAGAGGTTACCCCGGCGCAAGCGAAGGCGTAAGCGTAAGGAGATCCTCCCCGCAGAGGTTGATGCAGCCATCAAAGAAACTATGGCCAGCCTGCTGGGAAGAAGAAAGGTCAAGCGCAGAAAGAAAAAAACAAAGACGGGTGAGATAGTTGAGGAGCAGGTCAATGTTATAGAAACGACCGAGTTTATATCCACGGCTGATCTGGCCAATTTACTCGACGTAGGGGTTCAGGACTTCATCAAGAAGTGCCTCGAAATGGGCCAACTCCTCACCATCAACCAGAGATTAGACAAAGATCTTATCGTCCTGCTCGCCGCTGAGTATGGCTATGAGGTAGAATTCCTCAGCGACTTTTTTGAGGAGGAAATGGCGGCTACGGAAAGGGCTATGGGCGATGTGAACCTTCAGCTTCGGCCCCCGGTAGTCACTATCATGGGTCATGTAGATCATGGCAAGACTTCACTTCTGGATCATATCCGACAGAGTAACATTGTGGCCGGTGAATCCGGGGGCATTACCCAGCATATCGGGGCTTATGAGATCACCCACAACGGAGAACATATCACCTTTCTGGACACGCCTGGGCACGAGGCGTTTACCGCCATGAGGGCCCGGGGAGCCCAGATCACCGATATTGTCGTCCTGGTGGTGGCCGCAGATGATAAGGTCATGCCCCAGACCTTAGAGGCCATTGATCACGCCCGTGCAGCCGTGGTTCCCATTATCGTCGCCATCAATAAAATTGATAAGGCTAATGCCGACGTTGAGGGGACCAAAAAGCAACTGGCCGATCATAATGTTCTCATCGAGGAGTGGGGAGGAAAAATTCAGGCGATAGAAATCTCAGCCAAGTTGGGTACCGGCGTGGACACACTTCTGGAAAAGATTTCCCTCGAGGCAGAGCTAATGGAACTCAAGGCCAATCCGGACAGCCGGGCCCAGGGGGTGGTTCTTGAGGGTAAACTGGAGCGGGGAAGGGGTCCCATAGCGACCCTGCTCGTCCAGGAGGGTACTTTACACATAGGTGATAACCTGGTGGCCGGTAGCCATTTTGGTAAGGTGCGTGCCATGTTCAATGAGCGAGGAAATTTGAAAAAGGAAGCATCTCCCTCCACCCCGGTTCAGATTCTCGGATTTAACGGCACCCCCCAGGCTGGGGACCGGTTCTTCGTCCTTGAAGATGAAAAGCAAGCCAAAGAACTTACCCTCAGACGTCAGCAGATCCGCAGGGAACAGGATTTAAAACAGGTTAAATTTGTCACTCTGGATCAGATATCCGATCGCATCCGACACGGCGAAGTCAAAGAACTCCCCCTCATTATCAAAGCGGATGCGGATGGGTCCATCGAGGCCCTGAGCGACGCCCTTATGAAGATCCCCAATGAAGACGTCTCCCTCCAAATCATTCATAAAGGGGTAGGGGCCATATCGGAATCGGATGTGCTGCTCGCTTCCGCTTCCAGGGCGATCATCCTGGGTTTTCACGTGAGGCCTAACGCCAAGGCCCGGGAGCTGGCCAAAAAGGAAAAAGTGGACATGCGTCTCTATAAAGTCATCTATGAAGCCATCTCTGAGATCAGGGATGCCCTCGAAGGATTGCTGGAGCCTGAGAGGACAGAAGAAATTCTCGGCAGCCTGGAGGTCAGAGAAACCTACAGGATTTCGCAAATTGGCACCGTTGCCGGCTGTTATGTCAAGGTCGGGAAGGTGAGCCGAAAGTATCGGGTTCGTTTAATCAGGGACGATGTGGGGGTATATGACGGCAGCATTGCTACCCTGAAGAGGTTCAAAGACGACGCTAAGGAGGTGAAAGAGGGTCTCGAATGCGGGTTAACCCTGGAAAATTATAATGATATCAAGGTGGGGGATGTCCTGGAGGTCTATCAGATCCAACACAAGAAACGTACCCTGGATTAAAACAGTTGGCAGCAGGCAATAGGCAATAATAAATGAACAACGTTAAGATATAATATTTTGCTGCCGAGTTTTAAAGATCTAATTGTTTTATAGATAAGGCTTAAGAAGTCGGTCGTATGTTAAACCATATTACAGAGAATCCCGAGAAATATCGCTGGAAGAGTTGAATAGATAATATTTTGGTTTAAAGGGGTTCAGATTGCCCACTGTCAACTGGTTATTGTCAACTTTAAATTTCTAACTATAATTCTTTAATTATAAGTTATTTACAGAAATTCCGATATGTTTAGTTAATACCCATGCGAGTGGGCGTCTTATCATTAGAAATATTGATTCCTGGCAGTAGTTCTTTGAAGGAAAAGCGTTTTGTCCTACGGAGTCTGAAGGATAGGATACGGAAGAAGTTTAACGTCTCAATGGCAGAGGTGGGCTACCAGGACAAGTGGCAGCGGAGCCAGATAGCGATAGCCCTGGTCTCCGGGGACGGAAAATCCATTGACCGTAGTTTTTCCCTCCTGTTAAATTTTATTGAAACCGATAGTCATATACAGATCATTCATTATGACACCCACCGTTTTTAGTTAAATTCAATCATATCAATTACATTTTTTTATGGATTCCAAACGGGTCAGGAGGGTTGCCAACCTTATCCAGAAGGGCATCAGTGAGGTCATTCAACGGGACATCCGGGATCCCCGGATGCGTCGGCTAACCATCACCCGGGTAAAGCTAACCGCAGATTTGAAATCGGCCCGGATCTTTTACAGCGTGTTGGGCGACCAGAAACAGAGGGATCAGACCCAGTTGGCCATGGAACGGTCGTCTTCTTACATCAGGGGTCGGCTGGCCGAAAAGATGGTCATCCGTTACCTGCCCAAGCTAACTTTTATGCCCGACGAAACCTTAGACTATGTGGATCGGATCGAGCACTTACTGGCCCAAATCAAAGAAAATGGGGATGGACTTACGCCGCCTTGAAGAGTTTTTGCTTGCCAACGATGACTTCCTCATCACCACCCACGTCAATCCGGACGGGGATGCCCTTTGCTCAGTGTTGATCTTCCACGGGCTCCTATTGGCCCTGGGCAAACGGGCCCGCGTGATTATTAATGACCGGGTATTTCCTAAATACCGCTTTCTGCCCAACAGCCATCTCATTCAACCGGTAGGTAAGCTTCCCAAGGGGGTTCAAAAGAAATTTAAACATGCGGTCATTTTAGATTGCGGGGAACTTGATCGTATCGGCAGGGTATCCGAACTTTTAGAACCCCAGGTGAAGGTTCTGAACATTGATCACCACACCAGCAACGGTCAATTCGGGGCTTTAAACTGGGTTGACCCACAGAAGAGCTCCACTGCTGAAATGCTCTATTATCTTTTAAAGGCCCTCGGGGTGACTATTGATCGGGGTTTAGCCGAGCTTATTTTTGTGGGTGTCATGACCGATACCGGCCGATTTCGGTTTTCAAATACCACCCAGGCCGTTTTCCAAATCGCCGGTGAGATGGTAGAATTAGGGGTTAATCCCCAACAAGCAGCCGAAAAGGTGTATTTTGAACGTTCCATCCGTGAATTAAAGGCACTGGGGAATTTCTTCCTCTCTCTGGAGCCTTTTTTCGAAGGAAGGGTATATTTGGGCTATCTTAAAGAAGGTGAGAAGGCGATTGACACCGAGGGGTTCGCCAATTTCGCCATCACTATCAAGGGGGCGGACATGGCCGGGCTTATCCGGGGGGTGAAGCCCAACCAATTTCGGGTTAGTCTCCGGGCCCGTGATAGGCTCAGCGTCAGTCGGATTGCCGAAGCCCTGGGCGGTGGCGGACATCCCAATGCCGCCGGTTACCTGACCGAGGGTACATTGGATCAGGTCCGAAAGACCCTGCTGAAAGAAGTGGAGAAACATCTTAACCTATGAACTCAGATTCAAAATTTCATTTTTTAGCAACCCACGAATCAATCGGGCGCCTGACCTATTTATTCGTGGGCCTTTATTAGCGACAATTCTATTTTTCACGAGGTGAATATGAAGAGAAAATTGACACTTCGTCTCGAAGAAAGCCTAATTCAACGTGCAACATCTTATTCGGAAAAGAATGGCAAGTCGGTCTCTCAAATTATTGCCAACTATTTTGCACTAATTGGTGAAGAGACATCAGAAGCGGTATCTGAACTTACTCCAGTAGTTCGCTCACTAAAGGGAGCGCTTAGAGGCGGTCAAGTTGATGAAGACGAGTACAGACGACATCTTGAAGAGAAATACCTGTGAAAGTGCTTTTTGACACTAATGTTTTACTCGATGTGATGTTGGATCGTGAGCCTTTTGCCAATACAGAGGCACAGTTATTCTCGAGGGCGGAAGCTGGAGAAATAACCGGTTTCCTTTATGCAACGACAGTAACGACAATCCACTACCTCGCCACTAAAATTGTAGGAGCAGACCAAGCACAACTTGAGGTTGGAAAGCTATTTAAGCTTTTCGAGATTGCTCCACTCAATCGTGTTATTTTGGAGGATGCCACAAAGTTTAATTTCTCGGACTTAGAGGACGCAGTTTTGTATGAGGCAGCCCGTCACGTTGGTGCTCATGCAATTGTCACTCGGGGGGGATCTCGATGGCTTCAAGCGAGCGGTTCTACCTGTCTATTCCCCTTAAGGATTGGCCAAAATGCTCAATGCGCTCAAGGAAACTTTCAGATAAATATGTCATATAAACCTTAACGAACTTTGATCGTCACTATCAGGAATAGAAATTATGATTTCGTGGTCGGTCAGGTTTTCCCTGTTTACAAAACCCGAGGTTGGACTTCCTTCGATGTGGTCAAAAAGGTCCGATCCCTGTTAAGACTTAAAAAAGTCGGCCACGGGGGAACGTTGGATCCCCTCGCTGAGGGGGTACTGGTGGTGATGACCGGGGATGCTACCAAGCAGGCTGACCGCATTTCTGCGGGCCTGAAAGAATATATTGCCGAAATAGAGCTAGGAATAACCACCGATACCTGGGATGGGGAAGGCAAAATTCTGCAAAGAAAGGACCCTACTGGACTTTCGAAGAAACTGATCGAGAGGACCTGCCTTACCTTCCAGGGCCCTATCAAGCAACTGCCGCCCATGTACTCGGCGGTCAAAATAGGGGGACAGCGGCTCTATAAATTAGCCCGAAGGGGTCAAACGGTTGACCGGAAACCCCGATGGGTAACCATTCATGAGATTAAAATAATTGATATTGATCTTCCCACCATAAAGCTGTGGGTACGCTGCTCACGGGGGACCTACATCCGGACCTTAGCTTGGGATATAGGTCAGAAACTGGGATGTGGGGCTTTCTTAAAAGCCCTGAAGCGAACCCGGGTGGGGGATTTTTTTATAGAGGATGCTTTAACCATTGGAGAGATTGAAGCCGCTCTCAAGCGGGCTTCATCTTAAAGAACATAGCTTTGTAAATAAACCGCTAAAGCGGTAACTCCGCTTTCAATATGAGGGTGTTTTGGAGTGCATCGTCCGTCTTATCAGTCGGGTGGGCCTGTGGCACAACTCTGAGGTTGCTGATTTCCCCTTTGTGTGATAATAAATTATCACGTTATCTCAAAGAAAGTCCGGTAACTTTGGGATTGATTACAGTATGTTTCAACATACTTTCTTAGAGTTAAGATAGGAATTTATTCCTATCAGTAGGGCGCCTGACCGATGCGATAATTCTGCAACAGGCTCGGTCACCTGACCGATGATCATTTATCGTTTAGCGTCAACGAAGCCCGTATCGATGCCCGGTATTAGGTGTTCGTAGCCCGGTTTTGCCGAATACCGAACACCGTTATCCCAAGATGAGTCCGCACCGAAATCCCATACGGTCAGCGTCACCAATAAAACAGCTACGATTGTTGTCTAACTAGGAAAATTCCAAAACGTCCAATCATGGAAATTATTACCAACTTGGATCAACTAAGTGGATTATCGGGGACCATCGTCACCGTGGGTACCTTTGATGGGGTTCACCTGGGCCATCAGGGGGTCATCCAGCGCCTGATAACCCAGGCCTGGAAGAATGGCAGCCCCAGCGCAGTTTTGACCTTTTCACCCCATCCCCAGATGGTTATTAAATCCCGCCGCCGACCCATCAAGATCCTTACCAGCCCCGAAGAGAAAGCGAATTATCTGAAGGATGCCGGGGTGGACAAAGTGGTTATACTTCCCTTTGATGAGAAGTTCGCCCGGCTTAAGGCGGAGGATTTCGTTCGAGAAATCCTGGTCAAAAGGATGGGAATGAAGTGCATTGTCTTAGGACCCGATCACGCTTTTGGCCGGGATCGATCAGGGGATACCCAAATGCTGAAGGATTTAAGCCAACAATATGGGTTTGAACTGGACATCCTTGATCCGGTTATGACGGAGGGGGGACGAATATCCAGCACCAAAATCCGCCATCTATTGGAGGAGGGTAAAGTGGCCCAGGCGTCCGCGTTCCTGGGACGCTTTTACTCCCTCTCCGGCAGGGTGGTAAAAAGCGAAGGCCGGGGCCGGAGACTTCAGTTCCCAACCGCTAATTTTGAGCCCATCTGTCCTGATAAACTTATCCCCGGGGATGGGGTATATGCGGTGTGGGTGCTTTATAAAGGGGTAAAATACAAGGGCGTGGCGAATATCGGAAGACGCCCCACTTTCAATGGGAAGGATCGGACCCTCGAAGTCCACATTCTGGATTTTGACCGGAACATTTACTGGGAAACGCTGACCATAGAATTTGTCCATTATCTGCGACCAGAAAGGAAATTCCCCTCAGAGGATCAATTAATCGAGCAAATGAAAAAAGACCGTATGGCGGCTAAAAAAATCCTCGACGAGCATAGTTGAAAACCGGATGATTTCGCGTTCACCCATCTCCAAATGTAACGCACCTTAGTAATATTAAGAAATTGTCTTGGTTTTTCCAACATATTTTCAAAGCAATTTATTGATATTATTTAATTTGCAATTAATTTTGAAGGCATCGCATCAATACATAGTCAGCTGAGTAAAAAAACCACCATAGTCTTATTGATATGATATTATTGGGTTTAATGCTGTAAGACACTGTTAATATCTATACTCATTCAAGTGAATAATAGTTTAGCCTTAAAGAATAGGTAACAAAATGATTAATAAAAAAAATAAAAAGAAGCCAATCTTGAAGTATTCTCTTCTTGGTTGTGGAACGCTTATAATTGCTGGAGTATTGATCTTAACTTGGTTTATTCTATCATTATTTTCGGAATCCGACACAATAGAACTATCGCCATCTCACCCTTTTCGATCAGTTAAAGCAAAAGAAAAATATCTAAAATATTATGAAAGGAAATCGCAGAAATGGCCAATCGATTATGAAGATCAAATGATAAAAACATCTCAAGGTGAAACTTTTGTACGTATCAGTGGACAAGACGATGCACCACCATTGGTACTTTTAGCTTCTGGAGGTGCGCCATCACTGATTTGGATACCGAATGTTAAAATGTTATCTGAAAGTTTTAAAGTATATGCGATAGACAATATTTATGATTTTGGTCGAAGTAGACATACCCAGGTCTTCAAAACACCTAATGACCTAATGATCTGGTTAGATGAGTTATTTGGCGCTCTTGAACTTGGGAATAATATCAACCTTATGGGATTATCATATGGAGGTTGGTTAGCAAGCCAATATGCACTCCATTCTCCAGAAAAACTTCAAAAAGTTGTGTTAATAGCACCAGCAGCTACAATATTTGACCTTCCAAGTGATTGGGCATGGCGTGGAATTTTATCAGCAATTCCGATTAAAATTATAATGAAAAAAGTAATGATAGATTGGGCGTTCAAAGATTTAGTAGAAAAGGGAGATGAAGCCAGCCAAATAGTAATAAATGATATTATGAATGATGCCTTAATGGCACTAAAATGTTTTAAATTTAAGATGCCTATTCATCCAACCGTATTAAGTGACGATGAATTACATGGTATAAGCATACCCACACTTTTTTTAGTTGGTGAAAACGAAGTAATCTATTCAGCGCATGAAGCTATTGGTCGTTTAAATTCGGTGGCTCCTCAAATCAAAACAGAGATCATTCCCGATGCTGGTCATGACCTTACTATTATACAGGCAGAGTTGGTGAATAAAAAAGTTATAGAATTTTTAAAACAACCGTAAAATTCAGAGTGATGCAGAGCCACGATTTCTAAAATAGTATAGTATAAAATATTTAGTTTACTCAAAACATAAGGATCTACATGAATATAATTACTTAGAAATCTTTAATTGTAATAGCCTAACTTTGCATTAAGCTGACTGAAACCGCCCTGTACAAATTCGAATTTCTGGATGTCCGCAGGCAGTTTATTTAAAAGCCAATGGTCAGGTGCTCCGCAGGTTTCAGCAGCTTATGCTATCGTTATCCCTCTGAAAAATGGGATCATAATGCTTCAGGAGATACATCAAACCAGACAGATTCCGGGCGATCCCTTTCGAAGATGGTTCTCAGACAAAATGTTCGATTTAATCGTGTGGTACAAATCGGACAACAGCATCCTTGGTTTTCAACTTTGCTATCGCGATGGGCCAGAGGAAAAGGCTTTGACGTGGTTGGAGGGAAAAGGTTTCGCGCACAACAGGATTGACAATGGCTAAGACCGACCTGCGCGTCACAAGATGACCCCGATCCTGGTGTCAGACGGTACCTTTGAGAAAAAACGCATTCTTGCCACATTCGAGGACAAAGCCAAAGCCATTGATCCAGAAATCATGCGGTTTGTCATCAACGCGATTCGGAAGTATCCTTTATTCAAAGGATGAGGGATAAACAAGCTTTGCCAGCGACTGCCGATTCCGCGCGCCAAATCAACAGCGCCTGAAGGCCGCCGTTAATCATATTTAAAATGAAACTAAGACCAGCTATATCAAAAGATCAAGATTTAATCATAAACCTTATTGACTCCGTTTATGAAGAGTATGGCGACAGGATATTTTTAGAAGGTGCCGATAAAGATTTAACTGATGTTAATTCATTTTATCGTGAAAAAGGTGGAGAATTTATTGTTTTAGTCTGCAATGGGGAAATTTCGGGTACCCATGCAGTATTACCTAATCAAGAGAATAAAGAAGTAGTGAATTTTCGTAGGCTTTATTTAAAGCCTGAATTTCGTGGTAGACAATATGGAGAAGAACTAATGAAGTGGGCCATAGATTGGACGATTAAGCATGGTTTTAAGAAAGTCGAATTATGGTCTGATGTGAGATTTAAAAGGGCACACAATTTTTATAAAAGATATGGTTTTAAAAAGGGTAAACATCCTCGAAAAATGTTTGATGGTGCCATGCCTTATGAGGAATTTTTCTTCCACCTCGATCTAAAATAAAATATTGTATTTAATTACGGTTAACATGGCTATCAGTAGTTCCACCCGACAAAAACCATTTTAATTTCAGATTATATTTCTAGGCTTTGTACATACGGTTTTTGCAGATAATCGCCAAATCGTTATTTACTAATAGAAAAAATTTTTTAACAAAAGGAGGAACGTCGTGATCACAAAGGAGAAAAAGGCGCAAATCATCAAGGAATATGGGGGCGGGGCTGAGAACAGCGGTGCCACCGCAGCACAGGTGGCCCTGTTGACTGAAAGAATCTGGGATCTCACTGAGCATCTGAAGATTCATAAAAAGGACCATCATACCCGCCGTGGATTACTGAAAATGGTGGGTCAAAGGAAAAGATTGCTCAAGTATTTACAGGGAAAGGATCTTAAGTCCTATCGGGATTTAATAAAAAAGTTAAAAATTAGGGGGTAAACCCCATTTAATATGGAGAGAAAAATGTTATACCGCAAAGAATTAGAAGTTGCTCAAAGACCCTTAATAGTAGAAACAGGGAAAGTAGCCAAGCAGGCCGACGGGGCCGTCTGGGTTCAGTACGGGGGAACGGTGATCCTGTCGGCGGTGGTCTCAGGGACAGAGGCCGTTGAAGGACAGGACTTTTTCCCTTTGACGGTGGATTACCGGGAAAAGTCGTATGCCGCCGGTAAAATCCCAGGAGGATTTTTTAAGCGAGAGGGACGTCCCCGGGACAAGGAAATCCTCAGTGCCCGGCTGATTGACCGACCCATCCGACCCCTGTTTCCCGATAACTACATGTGCCCAACCATGGTCGCTGTCACCGTACTCTCGTCGGACCAGGAGAATGACGCCGATATACTGGGTATTATCGGATCATCGGCAGCCCTCACCATCTCTGACATCCCATTCGATGGACCTATAGGGGCGGTTCGGTTAGGCAAAATCGGGGGTGAGTATGTAGTTAATCCTACTTTCCAGCAACTGGAAGAGAGCACCCTGGACATCATCATCGCCGGTACCGCTGATTCCATCAATATGGTCGAGGGGGAGGCCAAGGAAATCGGGGAAGAGGAGATGTTAAAGGTCCTGAAACTGGGTCATGAGGAAATCCGACGCCTGGTGGAAATGCAAGTGGCCTTAAGGAATGAATGCGGCCAGCCCAAACGAAGCGTAGTTCAGAAAAGCCGGGACCAGGAGTTTGAGCAAAAAGTCATTGACCTTACCCTGTCTGGAATCAAGGAAGCAATCCAATTAACTGAAAGGAAGGATAGGAAGGAAAAATTGGATCTTCTGTTGCAGGAGGCTCAGGAAAAGTTAGCCCCGGATTATCCTGATAGCGAAAAGCTGGTTGAGGAGGTTTTTACTGATCTGCTACACAGTGAATTAAGGCGGTTGATTTTAAAGGATGGTCTTCGACCCGATGGCCGGAGGGCTGATGAGATTCGGCCCATAACCTGCGAAGTGGGTGTTTTGCCCCGTACGCATGGGTCGGCCCTGTTCACCCGGGGACAGACCCAGGCCCTGACGGTGACCACCCTGGGAACCAAGCTGGACGAGCAAAAGATTGATGACCTTGAGGGGAAATCCTGGAAGGCTTACATGCTTCACTACAATTTTCCCCCGTTTAGCGTTGGTGAAGTGCGGCCCATTCGGGGCCCCGGACGTCGGGAGGTCGGACACGGCTATCTGGCCGAAAGGGCCTTAGAGCCTATCATCCCCCAAGAGGAATCCTTTCCTTACACCATTCGGGTGGTCTCCGATATTCTGGAATCCAACGGATCCTCCTCTATGGCCACCGTCTGCGCCGGGTCGCTGTCCCTGATGGATGCCGGGGTGCCCGTTAAGGCGGCGGTAGCTGGAATCGCTATGGGTCTGGTGAAAGAGGATGACCAAGTGGCTATTCTGACGGACATCTTAGGGGATGAAGACCACATCGGCGATATGGACTTTAAGGTGGCGGGAACCCGACAGGGAATCACCGCCTTTCAGATGGACGTTAAAGTAAAAGGAATCTCAAACGATATTCTAAAGGAGGCCCTGGAAAGGGCGAAGAAGGCCCGGCTATTCGTCCTCGATATGATGGAGCAGACGATCAGCCACTCCCGACCCCAACTTTCACCCTATGCCCCCCGGATCGTATCCTTCAAAGTGAATCCGGAAAAGATAGGCAGCATCATCGGCCCCGGGGGTAGAACCATTCGGGAGATCACCGGCAAGACAGACGTAAACATCGAGATTGATGACGACGGCACCGTTTACATCTGGGGATCCGATGAGGACAACGTCCACAAGGCCAAGGAGCTCGTCAATTACATGGTCCAGGAGCCCGAAGTGGGTAAAGTGTATGCGGGAAAAGTAATCAAGATTATGGAATTCGGGGCCTTCGTGGAGATCCTTCCCGGGCAGGAGGGCCTGCTCCATATCTCCCAGATTGACAACCACCGCATCGGTAAGGTGACCGACGTACTCCAGGTGGGGGATGAGGTGAAGGTCAAGCTCCTGAAGATTGACCGGGACGGAAAGCTGGACCTGTCCCGCAAGGTTCTCTTAAGGGAAGAAGAAAAAAAGTCATCTGGCCGTGAACACCGGTATTAGAAGACATTGAAATCCTTCATTCGGTTTTGAATATCAAAGTCTCTCGATACATCGGGATAAAATCAAATCCAAAATCCCTGCCAGCAGCAGACAGGCAAATACCAAAAAGAGAATAGTCCACGATCTAAATAACCAAAGTACCAGAGTTTTAGATATGGTAGCACAATCTGGTGGCACAGGCTTCCAGCCTGTGAAAGAATTCAAAATCTACACCAGGAATCTCCCTCATTGGCAATCTCCCGGAAGTGTATATTTTATTACTTTCAGAATATCCAATGGATTCAATTTATACTAAAACAATCCTTGATAACGGAATCCGGGTGGTCACCGAACGAATGCCTAATGTGCGATCGGTTTCCATCGGGGTGTGGGTGAATGTGGGAGCACGGAATGAAAAGCGCAGCAATAACGGCATCTCCCACTTCATCGAACACATGGCCTTCAAGGGGACCGAAACCCGGAGTGCTTATCAGATCGCCAGGGAGATCGAATCGGTAGGGGGACAGTTGAACGCCTTCACCAGCAGGGAGCAAACCTGTTTTTATGCCCACTTGCTGGATGAGAACCTACCCCAGGCCATTGATGTTCTGGCTGACATCACCGCCCATTCGCTGTTTCGGGATGAAGACATCGAAAGGGAAAAAGGGGTGGTTTTGGAAGAGATTCGCAACATGAAGGATACCCCGGACGAGCTGATCTTCGAATATTTTCTGGAGAATATCTTTCCCCATCATCCCTTGGGCTATCCCATCCTGGGCACGGAGAAAAACGTATCCCGTTTTACCAGGGAAACAGTGGTCCAATTTATTGAGGAAAACTACACCCTGAACAACGTTGTCATCGCCGCCGCCGGCAATCTGGAGCATAAAGCAGTGGTGGCCTCTATCAATGACAAATTCATCTTTGCCAATGACCATCCTCGGCGGGGAAACAGAAAGCCGTTCGCCCCGATGGCCGGGCTGAAGGTATATGAGGACGACATCTCCCAGGCCCACATCTGTCTCGGTGGACGGGGGCTACCCTACGGAAATCCCCAAAAGTATGCCCTGCTGGTGCTGAATACAATCCTGGGCGGGGGGATGAGTTCCAGGCTTTTCCAAACTATCCGGGAAAAGTTAGGACTGGCCTACTCCATCTATTCTTTCCTCGACTTGATGGCCGATACCGGGCTTTTCGGGGTCTATCTGGCCACTAACCCCAATCAGATCGAAAAATGCATTGATCTCGTCCGGCGAGAGCTATGGAAACTGAAAAAACAACCGGTTGGTAAAAAAGAGCTCCAACAGACCAAAAACCAACTCAAGGGAAACCTTATGCTGGGGCTTGAGAAGACCTCCAGCCGCATGAACCGCATAGCCAAGATGGAGATTTATCAGGGGGAATTTGAGACCCTGGATGGGGTATTGGACAACATCAACCGGGTGTCTCCGGAACACATAATGGAGATCGCCCGAATACTGTTCGATGAAGTGAAGTTATATACGACCATATTAAAATCAAACAGGAGGAGCCATTCATGATTGTCGGTGTGCCCAAAGAAATCAAGGAGGATGAAAACCGGGTAGCATTACTGCCGGTAGGGTCGGAATTGTTAAAGCGTAACGGCCACCGGGTGCTGGTGGAGGATGGGGCCGGTGAGGGGAGCGGTTTTGCCAACGATGATTACCAGGCGGCAGGGGCCGATGTTCTCGGTTCGGCCCGGGAGGTGTTTTCAGGGTCAGATATGATCATCAAAGTAAAGGAGCCCCTTCCCGGTGAATATGGACTGCTGAAGGAAGATCAGATCCTTTTCACCTACTTTCATTTTGCCTCTTCCGAGTCATTGACCAGGGCCATGATGGAGGCCGGGATCATCGCTATTGCCTACGAGACGGTCCAGAAGGCCAATGGAGAACTGCCCCTGCTAATTCCCATGAGCGAGGTGGCCGGACGGATGGCTGTCCAGGAGGGTGCCAAATATCTGGAAAAACTAATGGGGGGTCGGGGCATTCTTCTTGGTGGTGTTCCCGGGGTGGAACCGGCGACAGTAGTAATTATCGGCGGGGGGGTGGTGGGAACCAACGCCGCCAAGATGGCGGCCGGGCTTGGGGCCAGGGTCATCATCATGGACATTAATTTAGAACGCCTCCGCTATCTGGATGATATTATGCCTAAAAACGTCATCACCATGGCTTCTGATCCTGGAGCCTTAAGGCACTGGCTGCCCCATACCGATCTTTTAGTGGGAGCCGTGCTCATCCCGGGGGCCAAGGCGCCCAAGCTGGTAACCCGGGATATGGTCAGGCTGATGAAAGCAGGGTCGGTGATCGTGGATGTGGCCATTGATCAGGGGGGATGTATTGAAACCTGCGATCGACCTACCACCCACAAGGATCCTATCTACGTGGTGGATGGGGTGATCCACTACACCGTTGCCAACATGCCGGGAGCCGTGCCCTTCACCTCGACCATCGCCCTCACCAATGCCACCCTGCCTTATGCCATAGAAATAGCCAATCGGGATTATGTCAATGCTATTAAGGAAAATGCTGAAATCCGGAAAGGGGTGAACATTATTCACGGTAAGGTCACCCATCGAGGGGTGGCCGAAGCCTTCGGTCTGGATTATACCCCCATCGAAGAGGTTATCACTTAATACCGTTTACATTTTCCTATTAGAAGTTTTGCCAAATTTATGTTGTTTCTCTTCTCGTCGGGTTGCCTGTCCGGTACGCCGTGCCCGGTCCCCCTGGCCACAGCCCAACGGGCAGGCAAGATCGCTTTGCGACTAGGGTAGGAGGCTACGCTCCCAGGGGGGCGAAGCTTCACTAGCATAGAGCCATCTAGTAATGATGGCTCTTTCGTTACCGTAGGCAAAGCCGGTCCCCAACACATCAATACAGGGGATTTTTCTATCAGGGATCGGCTGGTCGCCCATCGGGAGGTAATCAAATTTCAGTGGAGGGAAACCCATTATTTTCCGGGAGAATTGACCGGTGAATCCCTACCCGCTTATGGAAGGGAAATATGAAGCTGTAAAAAATTTCCGGGAAAGAAAATCATATTGTACGGTACAAGGGAATAGACGAATTTATTGAAAATAAAGAAGGTAAAATCGGCAAGTAAATAGAAGATAATAAAAAATGGTCAACTGTTTGATGGAAAAAACCCCTTTAGCTGACCACATTACTCACCGAGCGGACTTCCCAAAAGCCCACCCGAAAAAGCCTAGCAACCCGTGTTGTGCCGGGGGCGGGACTCGAACCCGCATGCCCTGACGGGCGGGGGATTTTGAGTCCCCTGCGTCTACCTGTTTCACCACCCCGGCTTTTCATTAATATAATAAATTAAATCTCAAAATTCAATAAAAATTGTGAGAAATTAAAAATTTTAATTGCTTTTAAGTTAAAAAATTGTTATAATAATATGTCATTTTTAAGTATAATCTAAAGGGAGGAAAAAATGTCAGCAGAAACCATCAATGGGATGTTTGCAGAGACCTGCGGGAAGTTTTCCGACAGAACGTCGTTGATGAGCAAAAGAGAGGGAAAATACGAGGGAATTACCTATGGTGAGCTATACCAGAGGGTCAAGGACTTTGCCTTGGGGTTGACCTCCATGGGCGTGGGCAAGGGGGACCGGGTGGCTATCCTGTCCAATAACCGGGAGGAATGGGCGGTGGGCGACCTGGCTATCCTTTCCCTGGGGGCCACCGATACCCCGGTTTATCCCACCTTGCTTCCCAAGCAGATCGAATTTATCCTCAAGGACTGCGGCGCCAAGATGGTGCTGGTGGAGGACGAAGGGCAGTTGGCCAAAATTGATGAAATTCATAAAAATCTTCCCAAACTGGACACGGTTATCATCTTCGGCCAAAAGCCCCCCGGTGCCAAAGAGCACTTGTATTCCTATGGTGAAGTGATGGAGAAGGGGAAGGAATACGGAGAGGGTCGGGAAGGCTTCTTTGAGGGTGCCGCTAAGTCGGTGAAGGGGGATGATCAGGCCACTATTATCTACACCTCAGGCACCACCGGCCTGCCTAAAGGGACGATACTTACCCATCACAATTTCATGTCTAACGTCTGGGCGGCCAAGGAGGCTATCCCCGTAGACGAGAACGACGTGCTCCTATCCTTTCTGCCCCTAAGCCACGTCTTCGAGCGCATGGCCGGTTACTACATCGCCCTGGCCAGTGGGGCGGCCATTGCCTACGCCGAGAGCATTGATACGGTGGGGGATAACATGGTAGAGGTCAAACCTACCCTGATGGTCTCCGTGCCCCGGCTTTACGAAAAGATCTACGGCAGGATTATTGACGCCGTGGAATCGGGGTCATCCCTGAAGAAAAAAATCTTCTACTGGGGGTTGAAAGTGGGGGAGGAGGCAGGGGAAAAGACCCAGGCCGGTCAGGAACTGAGGGGCATGCTAAAATTTAAACGGGGGATCGCAGACAAACTGGTCTTCAGCAAACTCCGGGCTAGAACAGGGGGCGGGCTTCGCTTCTTTGTTTCCGGAGGAGCCCCCCTGTCCAAAGAGATCGGGGAATTTTTCTATTCAGCCGGAATACTGATACTGGAAGGTTACGGCCTGACCGAGACCTCGCCGGTAATTACAGTAAACCGATTGGACGACTTCAAGTTCGGCACCGTCGGCAAGGTCGTTCAAGGGGTGGAGGTAAAAATTGCTGAGGATGGGGAGATCCTCACCCGGGGTCCCCATATCATGAAGGGATATTTTAACAATCCCGAGGCCACCGCCGAGGCGATTGATAAGGAGGACTGGTTCCATACCGGGGACATCGGGCTTTTTGATCATGACGGCTTTTTGCGTATTACCGACCGCAAGAAGAATCTCATCGTTACTTCAGGGGGTAAGAATATCGCCCCCGGGCCTATCGAAAACCTGCTTATTACCTCCCGTTACATCGAACAGGTGATGCTCATCGGGGACCGACGGAATTTTCTTTCGGCCCTCATAGTTCCCGGTTTCGAAAACCTGGAACAATACGCCGGAGAACAAGGAATTTCTTATACCGATAGGCACGACCTGATCAAGAAGGCCGAAATCTATAGGCTCGTCGAAGGAGAAATCGAACGGCTCTCAGGGGAGCTGGCCCCCTTTGAAAGGGTAAAGAAATTTATACTACTGCCCCAGGAATTTAGCATTGAAGGGGGAGAACTGACCCCGACCCTGAAGATACGCAAATCCGTAGTTATGGAGAAATTCCTCGAGCAGGTTGAAACGATGTATCGCTGAGGATTAAAGAATGGGAAAGATTTCAGACCCTCAGCCGGCTAAACTTTTTACAGCTATTACATATAATGATACGGGATTATTAGATAGACTTAAACATATACTTGAAAGACATTTTGGTACTTCTGATTACCAATCCCCCTCCTATCCCTTTAAGCACACCGATTATTATCGAAAGGAGATGGGGGGTGGATTGGAGAAGTACTTCATCAGTTTTGAGCCCCTTGTTGATCCCGGTAGGCTGGCTGAAATTAAACTCACTACCAACGAAATAGAGGGGGATTTTTCAGGGAAGGGGAAGCGAAGGGTAAACCTCGATCCTGGGTTTCTGGAGATGTCCAAAGTCGTCATGGCCACAACCAAAAATTTCGGCCATCGAATCTATCTGGGTCGGGGAGTCTATGGGGATTTGCATTTACGGTATCTGGGGGGGAAATTTAATCCCATGGCCTGGACCTATCCCGACTACCGGGAAAAGATCGCCCTATCATTTTTCAGCGAAATTCGAAGGATCTATCTGGAGCAACTGAAGGGTCTATCTAAAAAATAAACCCGGGAAAAAGCCTGATCTGTTAACCTTTTTCCAAGGATACGGAGTATTGGAGTACTGGAATGTTGGAGTGTTGAAATGTTGTACCCATTATTCCATTGTCGTACCGACATTATTCGTTAAGAACTTCTTTTGAGCTGTTATCTTCATCGTTTATTATGACCAAGATTACCTATAAAGATGTGGGGGTGGACATTCAGGCCGGGGAGGAGGCGGTAAGGTCTATCCGGAAAAAAGTCAGATCCACCTTTAATGGCCAGGTTTTAACCGACCTCGGCACCTTCGGCGCCCTCTTCCAGCCCAACTTGGAGGGTTACAGGGAACCGGTTCTGGTCGCCAGTGTGGACGGGGTGGGGACGA
>JADHWK010000089.1 GCA_016783505.1 Candidatus Zhuqueibacterota bacterium
AAGAACACTGCTGCTCTACCCTTATTCCCGGCAACCCTTGCAAAAGTTCATAGAGATCGGGAGCTGCTTTTTTTTCAATCATACGGGCAGTGATAACCTCGGTGCGCACAGGAACATCCTTGATAAATCGGGGAGTTCGGGTGCCGGTGACTACTATGCCTCCGAGTTCGAGCACACTTTCCCTTAACTCGAAATCAACGGTTACCGTGGCACCAGTACGAATGTCTACCTTTTCTACTCTGGACTTATAACCCATCATTAATGCGATGAGCCGATACTTACCAGCCGGAACAGTAGCAATAACATAACTGCCATCCGTGCCGGTGGCTGCCCCCAGGGTTGTTCCTTCGATGACGACATTAGCGCCGACAAGGGGTTCTTTGGTCTCGACATCGATCACTTCCCCCTGAATTTTGCCCGTAACTCCGGCAAAGGCCCAAACAGGGAGCAGAGCAGTCATCAAGACCGCTGCGACGATCGAACCTAAATACTCTCTTCCTTTCATTGCGAAACCCTCTTAGTTTGAAGTTTAAACTTTTGTAAATTGCCTTTAGAACGACGATACTTAAAACCACCGATCTGCAGGATTATTCGGATAAGCTAAACATCTTGAACCTCCTTCCTTAAATGAACCTATCAGACCTCTATTCCACAATCATCCGGCATCACCTCATATCTTTAAAACGAATAAAGTTTTTACTTTTTATGGTTTATCCCATAGGTATTGCTCCCTTTTGATTTTGAAATTCAATTTCATTGCATTTCTAAAAAAAATTATATCTGCCCCCAGCTCATCTCAAAGTAATAGATTGAGTATCCCTCCGACTGTCAAGGCGGAAACAATCATAATCCCCGCCGATTTTATCATATCTTTCACACCCAGTTCCTTGACCAGGACCGCAAATGTGGCCACGCAGGGGAAGTACATGGCTAAAACCACGCTGGCGATTATTAGTTGATTTAAGGTCAAATCAAGGGGCAAGAGCATCCCTACGGCAACGTCCTTGCGCAAGAATCCGATGATAAGGGCACCGACTGCCTCCCTGGGAAGCCCCAGAATTCCAGTTACAACCGGCGCCGTGAACCTGCCAATGAACTCAATGATCCGGAGGGAATAGAGAATGTTTACAATAAGGACTCCGAGGAGGACATAAGGAACGGCCTCCTGTAGAAACCATCTGGTTCTCATCCATAATTTTTTTAATAGTGCCCTCAAATAGGGAATACGATAGGGGGGAATTTCCACGAATATCTCAGGGCTTTCCCCCTTTAAAATCAAGTTCAGCAGAATTCCAAGTATTATCCAGACTACAAATAAAGTTCCAAAAACCAGCCCCAGCCCTTTTGTTCCATATCTGCCCACCAGTCCGATAACCATTGCCTGCAGGGCCATGCAGGGGACCGCTATGGCCATTAAGGTTGCACTAATAAACCTTTCTCGCCTTGTTTCGAGCACCCTGGTGGCCAGAGCGCCAGGAACATTACAGCCCAATCCCAGCATCATAGGAATAATTGCCAGCCCGTGCAGTCCTAAGCGGTGCATAATGTTATCAACAAGGACACCGAGGCGGGGAAGATAGCCCGAATCCTCTGCAAAACTTAAGACTAAATAAAAAGAAATGACATAGGGAAGAACCATGGCAATGGGGACAAAGAGCCCTGTGGTCAAGAGCCCCAGGGACTCCACAAAGTCTATCTCGCCCCCAACTAATTTCCCGATTAATATGTTGTGGACAAAACCCTGGGATCCCAGGACAAAAGAAAGCTTCATCATCAATGGCGCCCACAATCTGTCAAATATAGGCTCAAAAATATACCCGATGAGACCCTCCCCGATGAATCTTATAATCTTAAATGCCGCATACATGGCCACCAATGCGAGGGGAATTCCCGTTAGGGGTCTTATGGAAGCATCCCCCAACCTTTCCAAAAGGGTGTGATGGCGATGGGTTACCTTCTGCACCTGGGAGATGATGTTTCCCACTTCGTGCCACCGCTCCTCATTCTGGTATTCATAAATTCCGACCTTTGCATCGGGGAGTCTGGTCACCAGGTTTTTTATCCCCTCGCCGGATATGGCGCAGGTGGGCACAACCGGCACCCCGAGGATCTTCTCGAGTTCCTCAGTATCAATTGAAATTCCAGTATGTTTTGTCTCATCCCAGAGATTGAGAGCAACAATTACGGGAATATTTCGTTTAAGTAACTGAAGGGTAAGATTAAGATTCCGCTCAAGATTGGTAGCATCTACAATATTTATCACCAGATTTCCCTGCGAGTGCTCAGACACGGCCTCATTAAGCATTTCCACCGCCACTTCTTCAGCCTTTGAAGTCGGCTCAAGCGTATAGGTTCCTGGGACATCAATGACCTCTGCTTTTTCATCGCCGAGTCTCATGGTCCCTTTCGTAAATTCAACAGTCGTCCCTGGATAGTTAGAAGCAATGACGTGAACCCCAGTAAGCCGTGAAAAAACCACGCTTTTACCTACATTAGGATTGCCCATTAAAAGTATTTTTTTCATTCCCCTCTCCCTTTTTTTTGATTTTGAAATTCAGTTTCATTAAAGGAATAAAAAATAAACCAGGTGAAATTATTAAGTTTTATGTGTTTACCATAATTTTCCTGGCCATGCCGAAGCCCAGGGCGACCTGAGAATTGCCTACCTGTATGGTTACGGGACCACGCATAAACTGTGCAGAAACCTTCATAATCATTACCCCTGGTCTCACCCCGAGGGATTCCAGGCGCCTGCGCAGGCCGTGTCCCCCTTGAATGTTAACGATAGTTCCTGTCTCTCCCTGTCTTAGCTGGGTTAAATCAATCAAATTCATTCACACCTGTTACAATATCCGTAAAGTTCCAATTTGTGATCTGTTACCCTAAAATTATGTTTCCCTGCCACTCCATTTTGCAGTTCTTCTATTCTGTCGTCTTTGAATTCCACAATTTTACCGCATTTGATGCAGATCAGGTGATCGTGGTGTTCCTCCCTGTGCACAGGCTCGAAGCGGGTGAATCCATCCCCGAATTGACGCTCCGTCGCCAGCCCCGCCTCAACAAGTAATTTCAAGGTCCGATAGACAGTGGAGAAGCCGATCCTGGGATCACTTTTTTGAACCCTTCGGTATAGTTCTTCGACACTAAAGTGCCTGTCCGCTTTCAGAAACAAATCTGCGACCTCATCACGCTGCTGGGTGCCCTTCAATCCCTTATCTTGAAGGTAATTTCCAAAAGTAATTTCCCTACTCATGGGTGTACTCCTTACGCCGTTCCAACTTGTTATTTCTAACTAGATCTGGAAATAAAACACTGAATTGTTGATTGTTAAACACCAGGCTCCAGCATCAATCAGCAATTGGCAATCATTTCATTGTCATTTCCCAACATCGTTTCCCCCTGGCCGGGCAGGCAAGACCCTTCGGGTCCCAAGACCTTTGGGGCCGACAGTGTTTCCCGAATCTTGGATCTAAAGAATTATCGGAATTTAGCTGGAATGGTGCTTGTTGATTTTGAATTTCATTTTCACTATAATATAATAAAAAAAATCCTTATTGTCAAGTAATTTTATCGCTTTTGTACGATCCCATATTTTTTAGTCTTTCTCCATAAAGTAGTGCGGCTTATCTTAAGCTCAGCAGCGGCATTATGCCTATCCCAATTATTTTTAGTCAGAACATCCAAGAGGATCTGCTTTTCCAGCTTAGCCAGGGGAGAGGAAGATAGAGCCACCCCCTCGACGAGACTGCGGCGCTGGGCTTTTAACTCTTCGGGTAGATGGGCGGGTCGAATGACCCCTTCCCGGCAGTGGACAAAAGCGTGTTCGATGGCGTTCTCCAGTTGACGGATATTTCCCGGCCACGGATAGTCAACGAGGATGTCCATTACCTCAGGGGTTACCGACGTTATTTTTTTACCAGTCTTTTTATTAAATTTTTCTATGAAATGCTCAACGAGAAGGGGAATGTCGTCGTTTCTTTCCCTCAATGGCGGAAGATGGATGGGAACGACATTTAGTCGGTAGAATAGATCTTCCCTGAACCCTCCCCCTTTGACGGCCTCTTGCAGATCCCTGTTGGTGGCGGCGACCACCCGTATGTCCACCTTTATCGTTTTCGTCCCGCCCAGACGTTCAAATTCCCCTTCTTCCAGTACCCTAAGGAGTTTTAACTGCACCGGTTTGGATATGTCACCTATTTCGTCTAAGAATATGGTTCCCTTATGGGCGAGCTCAAACCTTCCAGGTTTGTCTCTGTCAGCCCCGGTAAAGGCCCCCTTTGTGTGTCCGAACAGCTCGCTCTCCAAAAGGGCCTCCGGAAGGGCAACACAGCTTACTTTTATGAAGGGTCTCTCCCGTCTGGGGGAATTGTAATGGATGGCCCTGGCTACCAAATCCTTTCCTGTGCCCGTCTCCCCTTGGACCAGAACGGTGGAGGAGGTCTCGGCCACCGCCCCTAAAAGGTCATAGAGCTTAAGCATCTTCGGGTTTTTGCCCAAAATATTGGCGAAACTGTATCGTTTCTTCAGTTCATCCCTCAGGTGTTTTAGGGTTGAGAGATCCCTGAAGGTTTCCACACCACCGATTATCTCACCCTCTTCATCTATCAGAAGGGCAGTGCTCACGCTTATTTGGACCGGTTTTTCATCTTTGCTTTTAATTTCGAACTCAAGGTTGGAGATGGATTGGCCGCTTTCAAATGTCCTGCGGAGGGGGCAGGCCTCCTGGCAGACCCGGCTGCGAAAAATTTTATGGCAGGGTTTTCCGATCGCATCCTGTCTGGGAAATCCGGTTATCTCCTCTGCGGCTTTGTTGAAACTGGTTATACGCCACTGGGGATCAACGGTAAATACCCCATCGGCAACGCTCTCAACGATGGCCTGAAGCCTGTTTTTCTCCTTTACGATTTCGGAGGTGAGGGAGTAGAGCTCGGCGATATTCCTGAAGGTTAGGATAACCCCGATGATCCCACCCCGGGGATTCTTTAAGGGAACAGCGGTTAAGCCGATGGGAATTATCTCTCCCCCAATCGTGGAAATCTCCGCCCTGAGGTTGGAGAGCCCTTGGTGGGTTTTAAGGGTCTCTCTTAAGGGGCAGTTTTTTTCGCAGAGGGTTGACTTAAATATGTCGTAGCAGTGATGGCCGCATGCATCATCGGCCCCATATCCGGTTATCCGCTCCGCCCCCCGATTGAAACTTATGATCTGGAACTGGGCGTCAATGGCAATGACCCCATCGCCCAGGGCATCGTCGAATTCCTCA
>JADHWK010000012.1 GCA_016783505.1 Candidatus Zhuqueibacterota bacterium
ATTTTTATCAAATTTTTTTGTATATTTAGGCCAATTATTAACAAAAGATGCGGTGAATTAATGATGATTAATTGGATGAAGGGTTAGGAAATGGAATCGGATGTTATTATAGATACTATTCCAAGAATTCTGGAGAAGCATGATGGGAGTCGGGGGGGGCTCATCTCAATGCTTCAGGACATCCAGGCTAAGTATGGCTATCTTCCTGTAGATGCGCTAAAGATAATGGCTGAAAGGACGGGTCGTTCTCTGGTTGACATATACGGGGTGGCAACCTTCTACAAGTCCTTCAGCCTGACCCCTCGGGGCAGGCACCTTGCTTCGGTCTGTCTGGGCACGGCCTGCCACGTCCGCGGCGCACCTTTCATCGCTGAGGAGTTCGAGAGACAGCTGGGCGTCAGTGCCGGCGGGACAACTTCGGATAAGGAATTCACGCTGGAGACAGTGAACTGCCTGGGTGCCTGTGCGCTGGGGCCAATCGTTGTCATAGATGGCCATTATTTTTCAAACGTTAAGACCGTAAAGGTAAAGCAAATACTGAAGAAAGCCCGCGCTGGGCTCGACAAGGTCGAAGTCAAGGCGGACAAGCGAATCTTCCCCGTTGAGGTCAGCTGTCCCCACTGCAACCACAGCCTGATGGACCCGAGCCATCTTGTTGATGGTTACCCATCAATCCGGGTGACGGTATCTTTCGGGCGCAAGCACGGCTGGCTCAGGTTATCCTCACTGTACGGCAGCTACAATATCGAATCAGAGTACGAGATCCCTATGGATACCATAGTTCACAATTTCTGTCCCCATTGCCATGCGGAGCTTGTTCGGGCCTCAAGCTGCCCGGAGTGCGGTGCGCCGATGGTTCCGATGATCGTTCGCGGGGGGGGCATGGTGGAGATCTGCTCGCGCCGCGGGTGCAAGAGTCATAGGTTGGACCTGAACGGCGTAAATTTTTAACTGAACAATGAAAAGACTAAAATCTATAGATGATTTCAAGGCACTTCAGGGGCTAATAATTGCTGACCGGGACCCCAGTATTTCCACCATCGTTATTCCGGCGGGGACCTGCGGGCAGGCGAGCGGTGCCAATGATCTCATGCGCATAACGAAGCGTGAGCTTCTGGCCAAGGGACTGACCGATAAAATTCATCTGCGCATCACCGGCTGCCATGGATTTTGTGAGATGGAACCGTCGGTACTCATCGAACCCCAGGGAACCTTCTACCCGAAAGTAAGCATTGAGGATATGGTGCGGATCGTCGAGGCCATTGAAAAAGGGGAGGTTCTTGAAGATTTGTTCTTCGTAGACCCGGAAACCGGGGTGGCGGTGGAAAAGCAAGACGACATTCCTTTCTTCAAAAAGCAGGTTAGGACCATCCTGGCCCGCAACGAGAGAGTTGACCCGATTCGTATTCATAATTACATTGAGAGCGGCGGTTATTCGGCCTTGGCTGGGGTGCTTACGAATGGTAAACCCAAATGGGTGGTGGAGCAGGTCAAGTCGTCCGGGCTGCGCGGCCGCGGGGGGGCTGGTTTCTCCACTGGCCTGAAGTGGGAGATGCTGGCGGGGCAATCGAATGGGCATGGCAAATTCCTCGTGTGTAATGCAGACGAGGGCGATCCCGGTGCCTATATGGACCGCAGCGTGCTCGAGGGCAACCCGCACTCAATCATCGAGGGAATGATCATAGGTGCCTATGGGACTGGAGCGACGGAGGGGGTGGTTTACGTCCGCAACGAGTATCCGCTGGCTATCAAGCACCTGGTCATCGCCCTCGGTCAAGCGCGTGGTCTGGGGCTCCTGAGTGATGACATCCTGGGAACCGGATTTTCCTTCGACATCAAGATCGTGAGGGGGGCTGGTGCGTTTGTGTGCGGTGAGGAAACGGCGTTGATCAGGTCCATTGAAGGAAAGATGGGCGAGCCGCGCCAAAGACCCCCTTTTCCCGTGCAGAAAGGTATAGATGGTAGGCCTACGGCGATTAACAACGTGGAAACCTGGGCCAACATTCCCATCATCATCGGGGATGGCGCCCAGCAGTTTGCGAAGATCGGAACGAAAGGGAACTCCGGCACCAAGATATTCAGCCTGGTCGGAAAGATAAAGAACACCGGCTTGGTTGAGGTGCCAATGGGCATCACCATCGGCGAGATCGTCTATGACATCGGCGGCGGTCCAGTGGACAAGGCGAAGATCAAGGCGGTGCAGACGGGGGGCCCCTCCGGCGGCTGCATCCCGGCTCAGAAGTTTGACCTGCCCATTGACTACGACAGCCTGATCGAGGCGGGATCAATCATGGGTTCCGGCGGCATGATCGTCATGGACGAGAACACCTGTATGGTTGATGTCGCCAAATACTTCATGAACTTCCTGAAGGATGAATCCTGCGGCAAGTGTCTCACCTGCCGCAAAGGCACGCAGCGGATGTACGAGATCCTCGACGACATATCAAAGGGGCAAGCGACGCTCGAACACTTAGAGCTTCTTGAAGAACTAGCGGAAGTAGTGAAGGACACCACGATGTGCGGCCTGGGGCAGACGGCGCCGAACCCCGTTCTATCCACGATACGGTACTTTCATGATGAGTACATCGAACACATCAAGAACAAGCGGTGCCCGGCGGGCGTCTGCAAGGAACTCATCACCTACTTCATCAACGAAAACTGTACGGGCTGCATGGTCTGCCTGCGGGATTGCCCGGAGGGGGCCATAACCGGCGAGAAAAAGGAATTACACGTCATTGACCCCAGCAAGTGTATTAAGTGCGGGGTTTGCAAGAGTGTCTGCAAGTTCGATGCCGTGGACGTTAATTAGCGGTTTGGATTGGAAACAAGGTCAGGATACAATGATCAATCTTACCATCAATAGCTTGAATGTTTCGGTAGAGGAAGGCACAACCCTGTTAGAAGCGGCAAGATTTCTGGGATTTCATATCCCCACCCTGTGCTACATGGATGGGCTTTCGCCCTACGGGGCCTGCCGACTGTGTGTGGTGGAGATCGGGGAGGGTCCCAAAGCCAAACTGGTCTCATCCTGCACCTATCCTGCTGAGATGGGACTAAATGTACGGACGGCATCGTCGCGTGTTCGCCGGGCCCGTAAGATGATCCTGGAGCTCTTATTAGCCTCATGCCCGCAGTCAAAGACCATCCAGGACCTGGCTGCGGCCCACGATGTACGCCAGCAGCGCTTCAAGCAGGAATACGAGGACTGCATCCTCTGCGGTCTGTGCGTGCGAATGTGCGAGGAGCAGATGATGGCCAAGGCCATCGGCTTTCGGGGGCGTGGGGAGAACCGAAGTATTGGCACCCCGTTCGACATCACCTCGGATGTCTGTCGGCAATGCGGCGGTTGCATGTATGTTTGTCCTGCCTGTCAGCTCAGGTGTACATATACCGAGCCGGAAAAGGCCGTCTGCGGTGGCTGTGCGAACCTGAGCCCGCCCTGCCTCCAAAAGGAACAGTTTGACGATATGATGTGCTACATGGATCCCTGTGTAGCTTGTGAGATAAAGAAAGATTGAAGAAAGGAGTATAAAACCATGTCATTCTCGAGAGTAAATACTTCAGCGGCCACCCTTACCAAAAATAGGACCGAAGGTTCGGTAACGCCAATATCGGGTATGTGTGTAACCTGTGTGGACGGTTGCATTGGCATGTGCGAGATCGGCAAGTCAGCTTACCGGGGCCACGAGGTGATCTACCCGCAGCCGTTTGGGGTTATTACCACTGCTGCCGAAAAGGTATATCCTGTTGACTATTCACATTTCAATATCATGGGTACCGCCGTGGGCGCCCATGGCGTCAAGGCTGACAGCGATAAGGCCATCTTTCCGGCCGTGAAGCTTGAGGTTGCCTTCGGGCACGATAGGGGGATCAGGTTCCGTTATCCATGGGTTATCCCCGGTATTGGCTCCACCGACATTGCCAAGAACAACTGGGAAGGGTTGGCCATAGGGTCGGCGCTGGCGGGTACCGGTCTGACCATCGGTGAGAATGTGGTCGGTATGGACCCCGAAGCTGAGATAAAGAGAGGTCGGGTGGTGGATACGGTGGATTTGAAGCGTCGGGTGAAACTCTATAAGGATTACCAGCGTGACGGTTATGGCGCCATCATCGTGCAGGCCAACATCGAGGATACCCGTCTGGGCGTACAGGAGTATGCCATCGAAAAACTCGGTGTTGAATGCGTGGAACTAAAGTGGGGCCAGGGCGCGAAGGACATCGGTGGTGAAGTCAAGATAAAAAACCTGAAGAAGGCCCAGATGTTGTATGATCGGGGCTACATAGTGATGCCCGACCCAACCAATCCGGATGTGATCAAGGCATTCGAGCGGGGGACGTTCAAGGAGTTTGAGCGACATTCACGTATAGGTATGGTTACTGAAGAATCTTTTGCAAAACGGGTTGAAGAGCTGCGTAAAGCCGGTGCTAAATATATCTTCCTCAAGACCGGGGCTTATCGCCCGGCTGACCTGGCTCGGGCCATCCTGTTTGCATCCAAGTACAAACTGGATCTTCTCACCGTTGATGGTGCCGGTGGAGGAACGGGCATGAGTCCCTGGCGCATGATGAATGAGTGGGGAGTGCCGCCGGTGGAACTCCACTCCCTACTGTATCAATATGCAAAGCGTCTTGCTGACAAAGGAGAAAACGTGCCAGCATTGGCGTTGGCTGGTGGATTCACCTTCGAGGATCAAATCTTCAAAGGTCTGGCTCTGGGTGCCCCATTTGTGAAACTCATAGGAATGGCCCGGGCTCCGATCGCAGCCGCAATGGTAGGCAAGACGATCGGGATGGCGATCAAAAACCATCAAGTTCCTGTGTATATCGAGCGCTTCGGTAATTCGAAGGATGAGATTTTTGTGACCGCAGGTTCGCTGCGCAAGGAATTGGGCGACTCAGAATTCGAGATAATACCAACCGGTGCCATCGGTCTGTATACCTATTATGAACGGCTGGCTCAGGGTCTACGCCAGCTCATGTGCGGCAGTCGGAAGTTTACACTGGAGCACATATCACGTGATGATATAGCGACTTTGACCAGGGAAGCAGAAGAAATCAGCGGCATCAAATACATTATGAATCTGGATCGAGAAAAGGTGGATCAGATTCTTGAGGGATGATTCAGGAGAGTCATCAAATGGGACCTTTTTTAAATATTTGGGTAAAGAGGGGTGGCACCGGCCACCCCTCACAGTTAAAAAAAGAATGTCCCTTGTTTATTAAACTTGACATAATGGATAAAAGATGTTAAATTTAAATAAAATTTTATCATTTTTTTATGCGGGGCGGCGATTGCAGACCATTTCCAGAAATTATACTCAAATTTACCGAAGGCTGAGATTAACCCTCTTTTTCCTTCTGATGGCGGTATTCATTTTTGCGCTGGTGTTTATGACCTTTCTTGTCCTGAACAACTCTCAGAATATAATGACCGAGAAGGTAAAAGAAAACCTCTCCGGCATAGCCCTGAATAAGGCCATAGCCATTGAAAATTGGCTGGCTGAGAGGATATCGGACGCCAAGGTGCTGACGGGGATGGTTGATGTTCGCAAGATAGTTAAGAACTTGATTGATACCCGCATCAGTGAGTATTCCAAGCGTAACCAAGGTGCGATCATTCGGGATTTGTTTACCCTGATGATTGAAAAATATGGGTGTTATGAAGAGATCTTTATCCTGGGGTCGGGTGGAGAACTGCTGGTCAGCTCTGGGGACGGAAATGGTCCTCGGGACTACCGGAAATTGTGGAATGATACCCCGAAGACCGGGGTTGAGATTACGGACATTTATCGGTCAGACATTTATGATAAACCGATGATGCGGGTTTCTGCCCCCATCTATGATCTCGATGGATTCCTGATTGGGCTTTTGTTCGCGATGGTAAAAACGGACGGGATTAAGGACATCGTTAGCCAAATTGATCTGGGCGAAACGGGGGAAGCTTATCTTATAAATCAAGAGGGTATCTTCTTAACTGATTCCAAATTTGAACCGGGTTATATTCTATCAAAGAGGATTCATCCAGACGGAGTAGAGGGTTATCTAGGGGGAAAAGAATGGGTTGAAACCTATCAAGATTATCGCCAACGTGAGGTTTTAGGGGCTCACAGAAAAATCCCTGGGTTAAATTGGTTTCTGATCGCAGAACAGGATGCCCAGGAAGCCTTCAGAGAGGTCCACAGCCTTAGAATGAAAATCTATCTGATCAGCATAGTGATTGTTATCCTGACGATTATTACCTCGGGTGAATTAGCCCGTAGGGTTTTCCGTCGTTTGAAGTCCGCTGACAGGGAGCTTGAAAACAAAAACGAAGAAGTTTTACGCTCTGGAAAGCTGGCCGCTGTGGGCGAAATGGCCGCGGGGATAGCCCATGAGGTAAATAACCCCCTGACTACCATTAAAACGCTAATTCAGTCTATCCTTGCCGATGCTAATGTTGATGATTTGATCCACAAAGATTTGGGAATTATTCAGAATGAGATTGACCGGATTAACCGCTTAATGTTAAGGTTTCTCCAATTTGCCCATCCCAATCCCCCGGAATTTGAAACCACTGAGATCAATCAGATTATCAGCCGCATCGTGTTATTACTCGAACATCAGATGACCAAAGGGGGAATCCATTTTAAAGCGGCTTACGATAGATCCATTCCCAAATTAATGGTGGACCCTCACTTGTTTGGCCAGGCCTTTATGAATCTCCTGCTGAATGCCATACAAGCTACTCCGCGTGAAGGGGAAATCGAGGTGGCCACCGGGATAAATGGACAATACAAATTCGGGTCCACCAAGACCATAAAAGTAACCATTAAAGACACCGGTTGTGGAATACCCGATGGAATAAAGGATAGAGTCTTCGAGCCTTTTTTTACGACCAAACCTTCCGGAACAGGGTTGGGGCTTTCTATCTCTAAGAGTATTATTGAAAAACATGGAGGTAGTGTCGCCTTCGGTAGAAACGAGCGGGGGGGAACGATTTTTATCATTGAAATGCCCGTAGAGGAATTCGATGGAAAAGATTCTGATCGTTGATGATGACGAGAATATCCGCTATTCCTTCAGGCGGATGTTGAAAGATAAAGATTACCGGATTCTGGAGGTATCCACAGGGGAGGAGGCTATTAGGATAATATCAGAGGAATCTATAGATTTGGTCATCATGGATGTTCGACTCCCAGGAATGAGCGGGATAGAAGCCTTAAGACAAATTAAGGAAGGCCGTTCAAAATTACTTATTATCGTAATCACGGCCTATGGAACTACTGATCTGGCTATTGAAGCCATGAAGCGGGGGGCTTTTGATTATCTTCTGAAGCCCTTCGACATTGAAGAGATGAAGGATCTTATTGAGAAGGGATTGAGGATAAACCGGTTAATGAGGGACAGGGTCACCTTTCCGCTGGATGGTCAAAAAAAGGCAACCGGGGAGATGCCCATTATCGGGAAGAGTCGGAAGATGCAGGAGGTGTTCAAGACCATCGGACAGGTGGCGCAAAGCGATGTGACCGTGTTGATTGAAGGGGAAAGCGGGACTGGAAAGGAATTAATAGCCCGGGCTATTTATCATCACAGCAACCTCGCCGATGGTCCGTTCTTGGCGGTTAATTGTGCAGCCATTCCGGAAACCCTGTTAGAGAGCGAACTCTTCGGCTACGAAAAGGGGGCCTTCACCGGGGCCACTTCTCTGAGGATTGGGAAATTTGAACAGTGCCACCGGGGGACTATTTTCTTGGATGAAATAGGGGATATGAGCCCTTTGACCCAGACCAAAGTCCTGCGGGTACTTCAAGAACGTAAATTCGAACGGGTGGGTGGAAATAAAACGATTGAAGTGGATGTTAGGGTTATCGCAGCTACAAATCAAAATCTGTTGAAGGCTATCAAGGAAGGCAGATTTCGAGAGGATCTGTATTATCGGTTGAACACAGTGAACATCAAGCTCCCTTCCTTACGGGAGAGAAAAGAGGACATTTCAGAACTGGCCCAATTCTTCCTGGGAAAATACAATCAAGAATTTTGTCGAAACGTATATAGTATTTCAAAAGCGGCGTTAAGAAGGTTAAAAGCCTATTCCTGGCCGGGAAATGTGCGTGAATTGGAAAATGTCATTAAACGCTCGGTGTTGATGGCCAAGGGCGATACCCTCCTCCCCGACGATATAATGCTGGAGGAAGGGGATGTACCGTTGGTCGAAGAGACCCAGATTTCATCCCCAAAAGAGACTTTAGAATCACTAATTAAGAAATTTACTTATCTAGGGGATAAAGGTTCAAGGGGCCCTCTACTCCCTACCATAGAAAGACTTCTTATCATCCATGCTTTACGAGAGACCAACGGGAATCAGGTCAGGGCGGCAAAGCTACTGGGGATCAATCGGCATACCCTGAAGTATCGCATAAAAAAATACGGTATCAAAATGGATTTTAATATCTGACCCCTTTTTCACCCCGAAAACTTCTCCTACCAATTGCCCACCTTTTAACCACCCCTGGATTTCCTTAATTACTAAGATGCAGCTTGGTACCATTTATCGGGTAGCGATCGTCCCGAATGCAAGCCCGCTCAGGGTGGCCATTATCACAACCAATGCAATATACGTCAGGGTTTTCTTCGTTCCCAGAACACTTCTGATGGCCAGCATATTGGGAAGACTAAGGGAGGGGCCAGCTAAGATAAGGGCCAAGGCGGGTCCCTTTCCCATCCCCAGCTCCATCAGCGCCTTGATAATGGGGACTTCGGTCAAGGTGGCAAAATACATTAGCGACCCGAACAGGGAAGCAATGAGGTTAGCCCTGAGGGAGTTGCCGCCCACCCAGCCGGTGATGAGGTCTTGGGGCAGAACCACCCGGAGCATCCCGGCCATAAATACCCCACCCAAAAGCCAGGGGATGATCTGTTTTACGAAGGTCCAGGTGGAGGTGAGCCAGTCTATGCGGTCAGATCTCCTGAACCAGAGAATTAGGATTAATGTCAGCATGCCCAGTAAGCCTACGGCGATTCCCCAGCGTTTGGCGGCTCCGAAGATAAGAATGCCCACCAGGACCAGGAAGAAGAGAAGCCGCTTGGAGGCCGGGATGTCATCCCCCTCAGCAAACCCCACCGTCAGCTCTTCGGGGGTACGTTCCTTTTCCTCCTGGCCGAACAGGAGGGTCATGATCAGGCCGATGATGACGGAAAAAAGGATGGCTCCCCCGGCCCTGGCGGCCCCGATGTCATATCCCAACAGGCGGGCCGAGTAGACGACAGCCAGGATGTTAATTGCGGGTCCCGAATAGAGGAAGGCCACCGCTGGGCCCAATCCGGCCCCCCGTTTATAGATGCCGGAAAACAGGGGCAGGACAGTGCAGGAGCAGACGGTGAGAATAGACCCGGAAACCGAGGCCACCGAATAGGAGAGCACCTTTTTGGCCTGGGCTCCGAAATATTTTATCACCGCCCCTTGGGAGATGAAGACCGAAATGGCCCCGGCGATGAAGAAGGCGGGAACCAGGCAGGCCAAAACGTGGGCGGAGAGGTAGTCCAGCAGGGCTGAAAATCCACCTTTGAAGAGATCAAGAATCAGGTTCATATCTGTGCTGCCGCCTCCTGAAACCACCGCTTCAGCGTGGATGGGGAGGGGATCTTGCCCTGGGAAAAGAGCTTCCCGTTGATTAACAGCCCCGGGGTCATCATCACCCACTTTGAAATTTCATTTCGGTCGGTGACTAGCCGAACATCAGCGTCTATCCCCAGTTCAGCCAGGGCGTCAACGGTCAGTTGCTCCAGCTTGTGGCAGTTGGCACAGCCCGGTCCTAAAATTTTGATCTCCATATTCACTAGCTTTCACCTGAATAATACTCTTTTTACTCCCATCTCCTCCACCAGATGAGAGGAAACCCCATTTAAAATATCTTGTTTTCCCCCTTCCTTGATGGCTAACTAATACCCCTCCACTTAAATCCCCCTTTGAATCCCCCCTTTTATTCCCCCCTTTAGAAAAGGGGGGTTAGGGGGGATTTAGAGGGTTAAAGATGTGGGTATTAGTTAGTGTTTGTAGAAGATAACTATATTTTTATGCTCCTTGGTCCCGAAAGTTGGGGATGATTGTTTCATTCTCTTTCATGCAAGATCAAACCTAGCCGCAGACTTCATGTCTGCGTATAGTTACTTCGGGGAAGCGTCCCTGATCCATTCCCTCAGTTTCTCCTTAACCGGCACACGGCCGGAGGAGACCAGCTTTCGGTTAATCACCAGGCCCGGGAGGGGCACGACGCCGTGGCCGGCGATCTCGGTGGTGTCAGTGACATGAATCAGGTCAGCCCTGACATTAAGTTCCACCAAGACAGCCTGTATGTCCCGGAAGAGTTTATCGCAGTTGGGACAGCCGGGGCCCAGCACCCGGATGGTCAGCCCCTCCGCTTCTTCATCCACCGATTCCCCCAGGAACCGCCGGTATTCCCGGAACAGGGCTTTTTTATACGCTTTTTCCAAACTGGTAGGGACGTAATTGCCCTTTTTCACCCCGTCCAGTAACCTTTGCTTTAAATTGTCCTCGCTGGGTGGATTTTCTGAATGAATGATCTCCAAGATGTGGTCAAGGCCGATGATGCCGACGGGAGACCCAGCTATTGAGATCTGTTTGATCTTTCCTGTAGACATTATTATTTATCCATCTCATTTAAAAAACTGAGAATCTTTTCCCGAATAATATCCCTGATTTTTCGAAAAAAAGCCAGCTTTTGCTCTTTAGTTCCCCTTATTCAAATCATACTGGTTGGGCAGGGAAATAGTGTATGATCTGGAATTTTACGATGGAATCACCAGATTTTGTGACTCATTTAGTTTATCCTCAGGGCGCTTTCTCCGGGAAACCAACCCCGGGTCCTCAGACAGATCTTCACCAGCATCAGCATTACCGGCACTTCGATCAATACCCCTACCACCGTGGCCAGGGCCGCTCCAGAGTTGAGGCCGAATAACATCACTGCAGTGGCAATAGCTACCTCAAAATGGTTACTTGCCCCAATCATTGCTGAAGGAGCTGCATCCTGATAGCGCAATTTTATCAACTTAGCTAATCCATAAGTCATCCAAAAGATCAGGTTTGTTTGAATAAAGAGCGGAATTGCTATCCAAAGTATGGTAAGTGGTTGGGTCAGGATAGTATCTCCTTTAAAGGAAAAGAGTAAAATGAGAGTAAACAACAGAGCAATAATTGACACTGGTGTTAGCAAATGTAAAAACTTTTCCTTGAACCATTTCTCGCCTTTTGCCTTTATTATCCATTTTCTGGAAAAATATCCGGCAACCAAAGGTAGTGCGACATAGATACCTATAGAAAGTAATAATGCCTCCCAGGGAACAGGCAAACGCCCAACCCCAAGGAGAAATCCGCCTAACGGTCCATATAAAAACAACATCGTTAAAGAATTAATCGCCACCATAACAAGGGTATGTCCATCGTTGCCTTTTGCCAGGTATCCCCACAAAAGCACCATAGCGGTGCAGGGGGCAATTCCCAGGAGGATACATCCAGCAAGATAACTCCTCCAGAGTGGAATCTCAAACATTTTCAATCCGTTATGCAGCACAACTGTCCCTGCACCTTGGACTGTTCCCACGGCCCAGTCAGCGCCAGGAGGAAGTTTTACCAAATCAGTTGCATCAATACCAATGAATTTTTTGAAGAGAATTCCTAGAAAAAAAAGTGATATGGCATACATAGTGAACGGTTTAACTGCCCAATTGGCGAATAGAGTTAAAGCCACTGGTTTGGGAGTTTTCCCTGCTTTGACAATGCTGGCAAAATCTATCTTAACCATAATCGGATACATCATAGAAAATAAACAGACTGCAATTGGAATGGAAACCACCGGCGCTTCCTTAACATAAATTGCCAGCCCATCCAGAAATTTCGCCATATTCGGTGCGACTTTACCAATAATAATGCCCGCCCCAATGCATAACAAAACCCAGACAGTAAGATACTTCTCAAAAACATTCAGTTTTTTTTCTTCTTTAACTATGACTGATCTCCTTTATGCTATCCAAATTATATATATTCCACCAAGAATGACAAGAACCCCACAATTTTTTTTAAGAATTATCGCTCCCTTAGATTTTTCGTTCCAGTTTAAAAAATGCTGAACAACTTCTGTAAAAGTCCCTGCAAAAACAATTACGGAGCAATGACCAACATGGTAAAGGGCTCAACTGCCCAATTAATAAAAATCCCCAAAGGGGCTAAATTCTAATTGGAGCGGCCTTGGTTTTTCATTGAACTTTCTGAGGCATCGGAATGCTGACGCATTTTCCGCCCGCGATGGCCTTATTCAGGGCGGTTCGATCCTTTTCAAAATGAGGATGCTGAGCAAAGGCGGTTTGTAGATATTCTTTAAGAAGGGAGAAAGATTCCTGGTCCAGTTTGGCCAGGGTATAAATGATCCACAGCCCCTCCCTTCGGTCTTCCACCAGCCCCGAGTTTTTCAGGTAAGCCAGGTGCCGGGAGACCTTGGGCTGACAATAACCCAGGACACGCTGGATGTCACAAACGCAGATCTCCCCTGCGGTCATGATGAGGTTCAGTATCCTGAGCCGGGCTTCATCGGAGAGGGCTTTAAAAACCTGGGCTAATTCTTTCATCTCTGTAACCTATATTTACTAATATGAATATATGCATAAACAAATATAATGAATAAAAAAATAAAAGTCAAGAGAAATTCTAAAAGGCGTGTATTCCAAGCGATTAGCTAGGAGCCAGTTTACCCTAAATTATGATTCTATCTTCATTTCATAGCTAAATTCACAGACTTGCCTTAACATAATAGATACGGCGCAATATTTTTCTTGGGAAAGATTAATCGCTTTTAATAGTTTATCCTCTGGAAGATTTTTCCCTTTAAAAATATAAATCAGTCTGATTTCAGTAAATACCTTTGGATGTTCCCCAGCCAATTCGCTTTCAACCCTGATTTTTAGATTGAAGTTTTCCACCCTCATCTTTTGCAGAATAGAGACGACGTCCATCCCGGTGCATCCGGCTAATGCGGTTAATAGCAGCCCTTTGGGGCGGGGGCCTAAATCTTTCCCACCGAATTCAGGATTAGCATCGAGCGTTATTTCATGTCCATCCTGAAGGGCTTCAAATGCCATTCCCCCCTTCCAATTCAGTTCAGTTAACATGATCCTCTCCTTAATAGATTTGTAAGATGAACATTATTGATTTTCAAGTTAAGAAACCACAGCCTAAAATTCAAGAGAAAATTATGTTATCGGGAATAATTTTTTCCGTTGACATACACTTAAAAAATGTTTAAATTGTTTTGGTTGTGATTCAAACAATTGGCGAAGTTATTCGTATCATAAACGAGACCTCCTGATGTCGAAACGGGAGATAGACCCCGGGGTCATACGCCGGGCCCAGGATGGGGATAGGCTCGCTTTCCGAGAACTGTTCGAGCACTATCGGGAGGATGTGGCCCGGGTGGCCTATCAGATGGTGGGGAATTGGGAGGATGCCCGGGATATCGCCCAGGAGGTCTTCATAAAGATTTTTCGCTCCCTTAACCAATTCGATCCCCGGAGGCGGTTCTTTACCTGGCTGTATCGGCTCACCGTGAACGCCAGTATTGACTTCCTGCGAAGGAGGAAGCGGCATCCCGAATATAGTTCCCTGGAGTCAGCCGGCAATGGGCCCCCGACGGTGGGGGAAGCGGCCGGATCTTTAGAGAGTCGGGAGATGATGGATATTTTTAAAGGACTGGCTCAGAAGCTGAACCCCAAACAACGATCGGCCTTCGTACTCTGTGACCTGGAAGGGTTTTCCCCGGCCGAGGCGGCGGGGATCCTAAGAGTTCCCCGGGCGACCCTGCGTTGGCAGCTTCACCAGGCCCGAAAACGATTAAAAGATGGGATCATCAAAAAATATCCTGAATATTTGCCGGGTTAAGCTGTAAAATTACATTAATCAGGGTGAAGGATTTTGCTATGAAAATGAGAATAGTTTTAGTCATTCTGTGTCTGATTGCGTTCGGTTCTTCGGCTAAAGATCAAGCTAAAATTGTTCAATATTTTCAGGATACAAATTAGGTCATTACGAATAAATGATGATGACAAAATTACCGTATAAATTGTATGGGGTTTTCTAAGAAAATGAAGCATCCTCACAGACCTAAAATCAGGGATTCCTTAGATCATCTACATGAATATAGAAGGGTTGAGAGGAACAAGCTGAAGCTTACCATGGCCATCACTGGGAGTGTAATGGTCATTGAAGTAATTGGTGGCATTCTAACCAATAGTTTAGCCCTACTCAGTGATGCCGGTCACATGTTTACCCATTTTTTTGCCTTAGGGATTAGTTTTGGGGCAATTATTATAGCTTCCAAAGATCCTTGTCATCATAGAACATTTGGGTTTTATCGGGTAGAAATCCTTGCGGCCCTTTTTAACAGTCTCTTCCTGTTTGCGGTGACCGCATACATACTTTACGAAGGAATCGAACGACTTATTCATCCTGAATCCATTTTAGGACTTCAGATGTTCCTTGTAGCGGTAGTCGGTCTTATTGTAAATGTAATAAGTGTGTTAATTTTGCGGGGAAGCACAAGGGATGATCTCAATGTCAGAGGGGCTTTTCTCCATATGTTAGCAGATACGGTTTCCTCTGTCGTAATTGTAATTGGGGCAATTATCCTTTATTTTACTAATTGGTATATTATTGATCCTTTGTTAGGCATTGGTATTTCATTGGTAATTTTTATGTGGGCGTGGGGTCTTTTTAGGGATGCTATTAATATTCTATTAGAAGCGGCACCTAGAGGAGTTAATATAGATGTTGTAAGCGCTGAACTTAAAAAAGAAGTCCCCGAGATTCAAGGTATCCACGATATGCACATCTGGGTGATTACCTCAAATATGTATTCATTGACAGCGCATATAGGCATTGGCGAAAACCGGAGGAAATCAAAAGAAGTTCTTAAGAGAATAAATAGATTGTTGAATGAAAAATATGACATTGAACATACTACAATTCAGTTTGATTAAATTGAGGGGGTAACAACAATGGGTTGTCGAAAAGGTAGGCGATTGATCCAGCGTCATCTGGACGGTGACCTGAAGCCCGAGCGGAAAGCTTGGCTAAAGGCCCATCTGAAGGATTGTCCCGCTTGCAATCGGGAATTCCGACAACTGTCGGGCGCCGTTCAGTTAATGAGGAAAGCAGCTTCAATCCGGCAGACGCCGGATTTCGGGGAGGCCCTCTGGGCGGGGGTTTTGGATGGGCTGGAAAAGGAATCCCTTGGGGAGCGATGGAAGAGGCGCTGGTGGGAGTTCTGGGGTGAAATTCCCATTCCCTCCCTCCGGTTCATACCCATCCCCGCCCTGGCGGGTGGAATAGTGGTGTTAGCGGTTGTTCTGCTCCTTTCGTTGCTCCCCCGGACCGACAGGTGGGTTCCCGCTTATTCGCCCGGGGAACTGGTGATTGGGTTCCCCCAGCTCTTGGCATCGGGAACCGATGACCGAGGCTCAGTTTTGTATTACAGCTCTGGGGTAGGTGTGGAAACCCGCTATCCCCTGGAGACCCTCGACCCCGCCAAGGTCAATTACCGCCTTGTTCCGACGTCTACCATAGAGGTATTAGAATTGTTCTGAGGAGGGATTCATGAAAAGGATGTTCTGGGTCCTGTTGGGTGTTGTCTGGGTGGTGGCCGGTTGTGGGAGGGGGAGCGGGGACCAAGTGGTGGTAGTTCTGCAACAGGGCATAAGGAAAGCCGTTGAAGGGTCTAGGGGGGCAGTAGTCTCCTTGATGGTAAGACACGATCCCTGTCACTGCAGGGGCGAATGCACCTGCCCCCGGGCAGTGGGTTCCGGGGTGCACGTGGGGGATGGGTATATCGTGACCACTGAAGGATTACTGCACGACGCTATGGGGGTTACCGTTTCCCTGCAGGATGGGGCTCAGGTGCCCGGTCAAATAGTGGGTAAAGATTTTGAAACCAATCTGGGGCTGGTGCGGGCGGAGAGGACTGATTTTCCCGCCATCCCCTGGGGAAATTCAGACCATGTCCACCGGGGGGATCTGGGCATTCTGGTGGGTAATACCTATTATTCCCTGGGGGTGGCAGCTTCGATGGGCATGCTGGGCCGGACCTGGATCGGTGGTGATGATGGATACGATGAACCCCTGCTGGTGCTTCATACGGCTTTAAATCAGGGCCAAAGCGGTGCCCCAGTGTTGACCATCAACGGGGAATGGGTGGGATTGGCCGATGGGAAAATCCAGGATAATGATAACGTTTGCACGATCATTCCAGTTAATACTATCCGTAAAGTTTTTCCCTTGCTTAAAGAAAAGGGCGGGATCGCCCGGGGCTGGTTGGGCATAAAATCGGAGTTCCTCTGCGAGGATGAAAGACTGCGGGGAAAGGTGGAGGAGTGGAAGGATAAGGGGATAGTGGTGCTTGAGGTCATTCCCGATGGCCCCGCCGCCCGCGCCGGGCTCAGGATCGGGGATGTGATCGTAGAGATGGAGGATCATGAGATCTCCAACCTTGCAGACCTAAGGCCCAGAGTTACTACGATGCTAAAAGGAAAGACCGTAGAATTACAGATCCATCGTGACGGTGAAGAAATGAAAATAAGGGTCACCTTAGGGGATCTTCGTCCGGAAGAAGACCGCATGAGGCGCTGCGGCAGCCGCTCTGTTTAAGCTTTAAATTAGTTAACATAAAAAATGTTGTCAGATATCTCTGCAAAAGGCATCGCATCACTCGGTGCCTTTTTTGTTTCTGCAAGAATGCCCATAATCTTTTCAAACGCTCTTATGCGATTTTACGTATAATAGGTGGAAAGGTTAATGGTTGGAATGTTAATTTGGGTAGTTTTCATTCAGTCAGTTAATGTAAAAAGGGAACACAATGAGGAATCTAAAGCCATTCGTCATTTTATTTTTCAACATTATCTTCTGGACGATCTTAGGTTCGGTTTCCCTGGCCTTGTCACCAGAGGATCATGGTAACGGCAGGGCGGTACTAGAAAGATACATTGAGGAAGCCCTGGAAAAGAACCCTGAAATAAAGGCCCTGGAGAGGGACCGGGATGCCTACCAGGCTCGGGTGCCCCAGGCCGGAGCCCTGCCCGATCCCCAACTGGGGATCAGCCTGATGAACCTGCCTGTCAACTCCTTCAGCTTCTCCCAGGAACCCATGACGGGCAAGGTCCTCACCGCCATGCAGATGGTCCCCTTTCCCGGCAAGCTGGACCTAAAGGAGAAAATAGCGGAAAAGGAAGCCCTGATTGCGGATCGACTCTATGAGAATAAAAGAAATGAGATCATAAGAAAGGTGAAAGAAACCTACTTTTACTTATACTTCATACGAAAAGCCATTCAGATTACTGAAAAGAACAAAAACCTGATGGCCCAGTTCGTTCAGATCGCCCAGACCAAATACGGTGTAGGGACTGGTATTCAGCAGGATGTCCTTCGGGCCCAGCTGGAGCTGTCCAAGTTTACCGATAGGTTGATCACCCTGGGGCAGAAGGAAAAGGCGTTAAAGGCCCGGTTGAACACCCTGCTTAACCGACCCCCAAGATCTGGGGTCAGTGATTTAGGGGAACTTGAACCGACCCTTTTTGAACATACCCTCGATGACCTTGAGGGGCTGGTGATGGCGGATAACCCCATGCTTCAAGCCGCAAAGACCATGGTTGAAAAAGGGGAGAAGGGCTACCGTCTGGCTCAGAAGGATTATCTGCCAAACTTTGGCTTTTCTTTTAGTTATAATCAACGGGAGGAGATAGCCGGAAAGAGCGAAGGAAATGACTACTTCTCGGGGATGGTCATCCTGAATATTCCCCTCTACTTCTGGCGGAAGCAGAGAAAACACGTGGAGGAGACCCAATTAAAGTTGTCCGCCGCTGAGGAGGGCTATCAACATTTAAAAAACGAGTTATCTTTCAAGATCAGCGATCTTTTTACGGATGCCTTAAAAGGGTGGGATTTGTTGGAACTATACAGAACGGGGATTATCCCTCAGGCAAGCCAGTCCCTGAATTCCACCCTGGCCGGCTATCAGGTCAACAAGGTGGATTTTCTGACCCTTTTGAACGGACAGATGACACTTTTTAAATATGAAGTCGATTACTACCGCATCCTGGCCGACTACGAGAAGGACCTGGCCGCCATTGAGATGGTGGTAGGAAAACGATTGTTCTAAGAAAAATTTTTCCGGAGTTCGACATGAAGCCGATTAATATTAAAAGGTTTTGGTTGCCCATCCTCTTTTCCGTTTTGGTTCTCAGCCTGGCGGGCAATATCTGGTTGTTCTGGGGTAAAGGCTCAAGAACCCAGACTGAAGATAGGGAAATGACCCTTTCCGCTTCCCATCAGCATGAAGAAAGTGGAAAGCAACTGTATTCCTGCGGCATGCACCCCCAGGTTATTATGGACAAACCGGGCAACTGCCCCATCTGCGGGATGAAATTGACCCCGATCAAGGGAACGGGGGGGGAGGGGTCAAGGGCGACTAAGGAGAGGAAGATCAAATACTGGGTAGCCCCTATGGACCCCACCTATATCTCGGACAGACCGGGGAAATCCCCAATGGGGATGGACCTGGTTCCCGTCTATGAGGGCGAGGCGGAAGAATCAGGATCAATTATTCGTATAGATCCGGTTATAGTGCAGAACATGGGGGTGAAGACCCAGCGAGTCAAACGGATGGATCTGCGACGGAAGATTCGCACCGTGGGCCGGGTGGATTATGACGAGAAAAAGCTATATCGGATCAACACCAAGATCAGCGGCTGGCTCGAGAAGTTATACGTGAACTACACCGGTCAGGTGGTGAAAAAGGGAGAACCCCTGCTGGAGATTTACAGCCCCGAGCTGGTCACTACCCAGGAGGAGTTTTTGCTGGCGCTGAGGAACCGGGAACTATTAGGACCCAGTTCCTTCAAAGAGATCAGCCAAGGGGCTCAGGAGTTGCTGGAGTCCACCCGGCGGCGGCTAAAATATTGGGACATCCCCGATGAACAGATAAAACAGCTCGAGGAAGGGGGAAAGATCAGCAAGACCATGACCCTGGTAGCCCCGGTTACCGGTGTGGTGGTGCATAAGAACGCCGAAGAGGGGCTGCACGTCATGCCGGGAATGGACCTCTACCGCATCGCCGACCTTTCTACGGTCTGGGTATATGTGGACATTTACGAATACGAACTGCCCTGGGTCAAGGTGGGTCAACGGGTGGAAATGGAGCTTTCCTACACCCCAGGAAAGGTCTACCGGGGAAATGTTATTTACATCTATCCTTATCTGGACCCAAAGACGAGAACAGCCAAGGTCCGGCTTGAATTCGCCAACCCGGGGATGCGTCTAAAACCGGATATGTACGCCAATATCAAGATTCAACCGGTGGCTGCCAGGGATGTGGCGGTCGTTCCCGAAGAAGCGGTCATTCATTCCGGGGAGCGGACCCTCGTTTTCTTGGCAAAGGGGGAAGGCCGGTTCGAATCCCGGGATGTCACCCTGGGGCTGGAGGGGGAGGGGGGATATTATGAAGTGCTTGAAGGGCTGGAAGAAGGGGATGTGATTGTCACCTCAGCCCAGTTCTTACTGGATTCGGAGAGCAAACTCCAGGAAGCCATTCAGAAAATGCTGGCGGCTAAAGGGGGACACGGACAACAAGGGCACGAAACCATGAAGATGGAGGAGAGCCCGCCCCCAACAGGGTCTGTTAAACCCCCGGAATTGGTGCGTGAACAATAAGGGTAGGAAAAATTTGTAAAGGTTTATAAAACCGCTTTATAAAATGTAATCTTAACCAGAACCTTATCTTCAGATAGGTTAAGCGTAGCAAAGATTCCCTTCAGCGGACGTTCAGTTGGGAGAATAAAAATGCTGGAAAAAATAATTGAAGCTTCGGTCAGGAATAAATTTCTGGTTATCCTGTTTACGATAATCGTTGTCATTCTGGGGTTGGTTAGCATGTTTCGCACCCCGGTGGATGCCATCCCCGACCTCTCCGACGTTCAGGTTATCATATTCACCGAATATCCGGGACAGGCCCCCCAAGTGGTGGAGGATCAGGTGACCTACCCACTGACCACGGCTATGCTGGCAGTGCCTTATGCTAAAGTAGTGCGGGGCTATTCCTTTTTTGGATTTTCTATGGTGTATATCATCTTTGAAGACGGCACTGATCTTTACTGGGCACGGAGCCGGGTGCTGGAATACCTGAATTACGTATCCGGCCGTTTGCCCAGAGGGGTAACCCCATCCCTGGGCCCCGACGCCACCGGGGTGGGCTGGGTGTACGAATACGTGCTGGACGGGGGGGACAAATATGACTTGCAGGAACTCCGCTCCATCCAGGACTGGTACCTGCGGTATGAATTGACTTCAGTCCCCGGGGTGGCCGAGGTGGCCTCCATCGGGGGATACGTGAAACAATATCAGGTAGTGGTGGACCCCAACAAACTGGTGGCCTATAACATTCCCCTGAGTAAGATCAAGATGGCCATTCAACGGAGCAATAACGATGTGGGGGGAAGGCTGCTGGAGATGGGGGAGACGGAATTTATGGTGCGGGGGCTAGGCTACATCAAGTCGCCGGAGGATGTGAAGAACATTCCCGTTGGTGTGAGCAAGGAGGGGACCCCCATCCTCATAAAGCACATAGCCCACGTGCAGATTGGCCCCGAGCTGCGGCGGGGGATCGCCGACTGGAACGGTGAAGGGGAAGTCGTCGGGGGGATTATTGTAATGCGCTGGGGGGAGAACGCCCTGGAGGTGATAAAAAACGTGAAAAAGAAGTTAGAGGACCTGAAATCGGGTCTTCCCGAAGGGGTAAAGATCAAGACCGCCTACGACCGGTCGGGGTTGATCCGGCGGGCTATTGAAAATCTCAGCTATAAGTTGCTAGAAGAGCTGGCGGTGGTAGCCCTGGTGTGTATCTTCTTCTTGCTCCATCTCCGCAGCGCCTTTGTGGCCATCTTCACCCTGCCGGTGGGCATTTTGATCTCTTTCATTGTCATGTACTACATGGGGATTAATGCAAATATTATGTCGTTGGGTGGTATCGCCATTGCCATCGGGGTCATGGTGGATGCGTCCGTGGTGATGGTGGAAAATGCCCATAAACACATCGAAAGGCAAAAGCTGAATCCGAAGGGTGAAATTTCCGACTTGGAACACGAGCAGATTATTCTGCAAGCAGCAAAGGAAGTGGGGCCGGCGTTATTCTATTCATTGGTGATTATTACGGTTTCTTTTCTACCAGTATTTAGCCTTCAGGCCCAGGAAGGGCGATTATTCAGTCCCTTGGCCTATACCAAGACCTTTGCCATGGCCGCCTCATCAATTCTGGCGATCACTATTATACCGGTGTTAATGGTTTTTTTCATACGGGGAAAAATTAGGCCGGAGGGAAAAAACCCCTTAAGCAGATTTTTCATTTTCCTTTATAGGCCCTTTATTAACCTAGTTCTTCGCTTTCCCAAAATAACGGTTATGTTGGCTTTGGTAATATTAATAGTCACCGTTTTTCCCTTTATGCAATTGGGATCGGAGTTTATGCCCCCCCTCAATGAAGGGGATCTGCTGTATATGCCCACTACCGATCCCGGGATTTCCATCACCAAGGCCAAAGAACTGCTACAGCAGACGGACAGGATCATCCAATCGTTCCCTGAAGTGCACCACACCTTTGGCAAGATCGGCCGCGCCGAGACGGCCACCGATCCGGCCCCGTTGTCCATGATCGAAACCACCATCATGCTGAAGCCCGAGGAAGAATGGCGGCCGGGGATGACCATAGAAAAGCTTACCGAGGAGCTGAATAATGCCATTCAGTTTCCGGGATTGACTAACGCCTGGACCATGCCCATCAAGACCCGGATTGACATGCTGTCCACGGGCATCAAAACCCCGGTGGGGATTAAACTGATGGGTCCCGATTTGGAAGTATTAGCGGATCTGGCCGAACAGATTGCCAGCGTTATGCGTCCCCTGCCGGGAACCCTGAGTGCCTTTCCCGAAAAGACGGTGGGCGGGAATTATTTTGATTATGTGATCAATCGGGAGGAAGCAGCCCGCTACGGTCTCACCGTCCAGGACATCCAGGATGTCATCATGTCAGCAGTAGGGGGGATGAATGTCACCTACACCGTTGAAGGGCTGGAGCGGTATCCCGTCAACATCCGTTACAGCCGGGAACTGCGGGATAACCTTTATGATTTAAAGAGGATTTTGATACCCACCCCTACCGGAGCCCAGATTCCCATCGGTCAGGTGACGGATATTCGGATCAGCAAGGGACCCCCAATGATCAAATCTGAGAATGCCCGCCGCACCGCCTGGATCTACGTGGACCTTACCACCAGGGATGTGGGGGGATACGTCAAAGGGGCCAAGCAGGTGGTCAGCGAGAAAATAAAATTCCCCCCGGGCTATTCCATCGTCTGGTCGGGACAGTATGAGTATATGGAGCGAGCAGCGAAGCGATTAAGATTGGTTGTTCCTATAACCATCGTGATCATTTTCCTTTTGCTATTCTTCCACTTTAAGAATTTGACTGAAAGCACGATCGTAATGGTTTCTCTTCCATTTTCCCTGGTTGGAGGGGTATGGCTAATGTATATCAATCATTTTAACATGAGTGTAGCGGTAGCGGTGGGCTTCATTGCTTTGGCCGGTTTGGCCGCTGAAACCAGTGTGGTTATGCTAATATATTTGGACGAAGCATTCGGACGATTTAAGAATGAGGGACGCATGAAAACCTGGGCAGATCTCAAAAGGGCCATCGTTGCAGGGGCGCTTATGAGGGTGCGGCCAGTGTTGATGACGGTGGGCACAACCCTGATGGCTCTTTTGCCAATCATGTTCGGTACTGCCACCGGTTCCCAGGTGATGAAGCGTATTGCTACTCCCATGGTTGGCGGATTAATTAGTGCCACTATCTTAACCCTGGTCATAACCCCAGCAATTTATGCTTTATGGAAGAGAATAGGATTGCGAAAAATATTTGGAGATTAAAATGCGCTGTCCATAATAAAAATTGGAGGATATTATGAAGACCTTAAAGAAGCGGACCATCTTAGTTAGGGGTTTGACCTGTGGGGATTGTGAAATTAAATTAGAGAGCGCACTTGGTGCTTTTAGGGGGGTCAAAGCGGTGGAGGTCAATCCCCAAAGGGGGGAGGTATGGGTGGAACACGACCTCGGTCTGGTTACCCTTTCTGAAATCGAGAAGGAAATTTCAAATCAGGGGTTTGAACTGGGTGTTGGAATGTTTGACCGGATAAGAAGGGGATGGGTTCACTTTACAGAGGAAAACGAGAAGGGAAATCTGGAAACCGTGCCCACCAGTTGCTGTTCCAACCCCAAGGATATTTTGGAAAAAGCGGGCAAGTGAGGGGATACCATGGTAACGAACATATCGTTGATGCGGGTTCTGGCGATTATGGGGTTTACCCTTTTAGTTTTAGCCCCCTCCCTGAATGCTCAGGTGGAGAGGGTCATACCGGGGGACACCACCGCTGTTGATCCGGTGTGTGGGACGGTGGTGGAAAAAGCCCGGGCGGCGGGGATTACCGAGGTGGAGGGAGTCCGTTATTATTTCTGCTCCAAGACTGATCAATTAAAATTTGCTGAAAATCCCCTGAAATATATCAAACAGCTGATAACCCATCGCCCCATGATCAAAGGGGGCCCGGGGCGGGTTAAGGATTGTGGAGGGGGAGATTTTAAGCCGCAGAAAACCCCCTCCGCTCATCCCCTAACTTTAGATAAAAAAACTGGAGGACAAATGAAGATCAAAATCAAGTCCATTGAATTGCAATACTTTTCCGATTGCCCGAACTGGAAAAGGGCCCTTTCGGGCTTGAAAAAGGTGCTAAAGGGGCTGGGGATAGGGACCCCCATTCAGGTGACCCTGATCAAAGATGAGGCCGAGGCGGTGGCAAGAATTTTTTTGGGATCGCCCACCATTAAAATTGACGGGCAGGATATTGAAAGGGTGGGGGGGGAGCCCTTCTTTAGCTGTCGTATCTACCGATTCGAAGGAAAAAATTATGGCTATCTCCCACCCAAAATGATCCGGGAGTTTCTGCTTCACTTAAATAATCGCAAGATCCAAAAAGCATAAGCAGCAAATTAGAAAGGAGAGAATCATGCATTGGTTGGGTTGGGGGGGCGGTTGGTTTATGATTGCGATTTGGTGGGCGCTCATTATCGTTGGCATATTTTTCTTGGTCAAATGGGTCAATACCCAGAGATCACAGTCAACAAAAGCGGACTCTGCTTTGGAGATTCTCAAAAAGCGGTATGCGCGGGGAGAAATTACCCAAGAAGAGTTCGAACAAATAAAAAAGGATATAAATGACTTGGAGGGATGATGTTAGATATTACTTTACTCCATCCTAAAGTGGTGCACTTTACCATTGCCCTGTTTGCGATGGCGGTATTACTCGATCTTTTAGGGTTGATAATTAAAAACGAAAGGTTCCAAGGTGTGGCCTGGATCAATTTAATCTTTGCCGATGCGGCTGGGGTGGTGACTGTGATTACCGGTTTACTGGCGGCAAGCAATGTCCCCCACGCCGAATCCGCCCACCAGATCATGGAAATCCATCAAACCCTGGGATACATCGTGCTCGGGAGCATTGTCCTGTTGCTTATCTGGCATATCTTGTTAAAAGGTAAATTTCCCGTAAAAGCGGCTTTTCTTTATATTATCATTGGATTAGTAGGGGTTGGTGTTATGTTCGCCGGTGCCTATTATGGCGGAGAGATGGTCTATACCCACGGCGTGGCAGTAAAAGCCCTACGGGTTAGCGAAGAGGAAGCAGGACATCATCATGCCGAAGACAGAGAAGCCCATATAACCCGAGAAACGGAAAAAGTCGAGCATTATCACCAAGGCGATCATGATCATCGGCATATTCAAGGCGAAGAAATGAATGAATAAAAAGGTCGAAATAATCGATCTGGTAGATTTGATTCTCATGTCCCAAGATCGTTTCCCAAGACCCTTCGGGCCGAAAATTTCTTGCATAATTCCCTACTTTTGGCTATATTAACGCTGAAAAATAAAAGGAGGTTGTAAAATGGAGAAGACCGGCTACGGAATACGGAAGGAATTGACGTTGCCCTATGAAGAGGTTGTCGCAAAGGTGAGGAAGGCATTGGCCGAGGAGGGTTTCGGGGTGCTGACCGAAATTGATGTAAAGGAGACGCTGAGAAAGAAGCTGGATGTGGATTTCCGGAGGTACATTATCCTGGGGGCTTGTAATCCGCCGTTTGCCTACCAATCCCTTCAGGCCGAGCGGGACATTGGTCTCCTTTTACCATGTAACGTCATCGTTTATGAAGATGACAAAGGCCAGGCGGTAGTGGCCGCCATCGATCCGGAAGCGGCTATGGGGATGATAGACAATCCACAACTGACGGCCATTGCCTCCCAGATTAGGGAGAAATTGGAACGGGTTATCGAAAAGGTTTAATCAAACATCAGGCTAAATGGTCAGAAAGTGGTTAGAAAGGTGTAAAGTCTAAAAGGGAGGGCAAAATGAGAAAATGGATGATTTTCTTGGTAGGTTTGTTGATGCTGGGGGTCACTCTGGGATGTACCAAGAAAAAAGTAGAGGAAAAGCCGGCCACCAAAGAGGAGGCGGTGGCGGCTATGGTGACCGACCCTGTCTGTGGTATGAAAATCGAGGCGGAAAAGGCGTTCAAGACGGTTGAATACCAAGGTCATAAATATTACTTATGCTCCGAGGATTGTGCCACTATGTTTGAAGAGGACCCTGGGAAATACGCGGCTAAAGGAGAAGTCCCGATGCCGGAAGGAATGCATCAAATGTAACTCATTTCTCCCAGGGGAAAAATCAGGGGATATCTTTATTGGGTTCACAAAAAGTGTAACAGCTCAGCGGGTACTCATCTAAATGTAAAGGGGTAAACGATGCCCATTGATCCCATATGCGGCATGGAAGTGACCGCGGGTGAGGCCGTCGGTCGCTCCACCTTTCGGGGTGAGGATTACTTCTTTTGTTCCGCATCCTGTAAAGAGAAATTTGACCGTAACCACGAGGATTACGTCACTCCCAGGGGTCATGTTGTGGCTGAGAGCACAGCAGAACCTACATCCCAGGTTGTAGGGAAGAAATCTCAAAGGATAGATCTGCCCATCAGCGGTATGTCCTTTGCTTCCTGTGCCCTGACCATCCAGAGGGGAATAGGGAGTCTGGAGGGAGTGCAGAAGGTCAGCGTGAACTTCGCCAGCTCCCAGGCCACCGTCCACTACGACCCGGGACACGTTTCTAATTTAGATATGATTAAGAAAGTGAAGGAAGTGGGCTATGGGGTGGGAGCCGCCAAGGCCCGATTTAAGATTGGGGATATGCACTGTGCCTCCTGTGTGCATAAGATCGAAAAGGCCTTAAAAGGCCTGCCTGGGGTGCTAAAAGCGGGTGTAAATCTGGCCGCCGAGGAGGCCCAGGTGGAGTACTTTCCTTCCCAGGTCACCCTGGCGGATATGAAGAGAGCGGTTCAGTCCACTGGTTATACTTTTCGGGAGATCGAAGGGGCGGCGGAAGAGGATATTGAAAAACAGCAACGAGGACGGGAATATCTCCTGCTGAAGAGGAAATTAATTGCTGCCTTTATCCTGGCGGTCCTTATTTTCATCGGCTCCATGGGGCATTGGGTTCCTGGCCTGAAGGAGATTCCCCGCTCCTGGACACATATCATCCTCTTTCTGCTGACGACCCCGGTTCTGTTCTGGTGTGGGGGTCAATTCTTAAGGGGGGCCTGGGCTTCTTTCCGCCACCGGTCGGCGGACATGAACACCCTGATCGCGGTGGGAACCTCATCGGCCTATCTCTATAGCGGGGTGGTCACCTTTTTACCGGGCGTAGTGGCGGGTGCCGGTCAAAGCCCGGCGGTCTACTTTGATACCACCGCCTTCATCATCGCCTTAATCCTTCTGGGTCGCACGCTGGAATCCCGGGCCAAGGGACGAACCTCCGATGCCATTCGCAAACTGATGGGGCTTAGGGCCAAGACGGCCCGGGTGATCCGGAACGGTCAGGAAATGGATATTCCGGTGGAAGAGGTACTGGTGGATGAAGTGGTAGTGGTGAGACCTGGGGAGAAGATCCCCGTTGATGGAGTGGTTACCGATGGGAGGTCCACTGTGGACGAATCCATGGTCACCGGGGAGAGCCTTCCGGCCGAGAAGCACCCAGGGGATGGGGTCATCGGGGCCACCATTAATAAGACGGGTAGTTTTAAATTCAGGGCCACCAAGGTGGGCAAGGACACCCTTTTAGCCCAGATCGTGCGGCTGGTGCGGGAGGCTCAGGGTTCCAAAGCCCCCATTCAGCGGTTGGCCGATGTAATCTCTGGATATTTCGTGCCGGTAGTTATGGCAATTGCCATTGCCACCTTCATGATCTGGTTTGACCTGGGACCCCAGCCGGCCTTCACCCGAGCCTTGATCAACTTCGTAGCGGTGCTGATTATTGCCTGTCCCTGTGCTCTGGGACTGGCCACCCCTACGGCCATCATGGTGGGCACCGGTCGGGGGGCGGAGAACGGAATTCTCATTAAAGGGGGGGAGAGCCTGGAAACGGCCCACAAGTTGACTACCATAGTTTTTGATAAGACGGGAACCCTGACCAAAGGGGAACCCGAGGTTACCGATGTCCTCCCCTTAAACGGATTCTCCGGGGATGAGCTTCTCAAGTTTGCCGCATCCGCCGAGTCCGCCTCGGAACATCCCCTGGGGGAGGCGCTGGTCCGCCGGGCCCGGGAAAAGGGGATCGAACTTTTGGAGCCAAAAGATTTTCAGGCCCTGGCCGGCCACGGCATCGAGGCCACCCTGAACGGGCGGAAAATCCTGGTGGGAAACGCCAGGCTGCTACGGGGTAATGGGGTTGACATAAAGGACCTTGAGGGTTATTTTGCGACCCTGTCGTCCCAGGGGAAGACCCCGATGTTTCTGGCCGTGGACGGGGTGTCCGCCGGGGTACTGGCGGTGGCTGATACCCTGAAGCCTGGATCCAAGGGGGTCGTGGAGCAGCTGCACCGGATGGGACTTGAGGTGCTCATGATCAGCGGGGACAACCGCCGCACCGCCGAGGCCATCGGAAAACAGATCGGGATTGGCCTGGTGCTGGCTGAGGTGCTTCCTGAAGATAAGGCCTCAGAGGTGAGTAAACTTCAAGGGGAAGGGAAGGTGGTGGCCATGGTGGGGGATGGCATCAACGATGCTCCCGCCCTCGCTCAGGCCGACGTGGGGGTGGCCATCGGAACGGGGACCGATGTGGCTATGGAAGCCTCGGACATTACCCTCATCAAGGGTGATCTTAGGGGGGTGGTGACCGCCATCCAGCTATCCAAACGAACAATGCAGATCATTAGACAAAACCTATTCTGGGCCTTCGCCTACAACACTGCCGGTATCCCCATTGCTGCCGGGATTCTCTATCCTTTCTTCAGCATTCTGCTTAGCCCGGTCATCGCCTCGGCGGCCATGGCGGCATCATCGGTCTCAGTGGTTACCAACAGCCTCAGATTGAGGAGATTTAAGCCATTATGAACCTAATGCAAGTACTTGTAACCCTGGGTGGTGTCCTGACAATTGGGTGGGTGATCTGGTTTTTTCTGTTGGCAAAAGGGGAATCAGCCCGGGCCCAGGCGGATACTTCAGGAATTCAAGAAGTGAGGGTGAGCGTCAAGGGGGGATATTCCCCGGACATCCTGGTGGTACAGAGGGGTAAACCGGTAAGGATTCATTTTTACCGCGACGAGACGGCGGAGTGTTCTGAGCGGGTGATCTTCAGCGATTTTGGGATTAATCAATTTCTGCCCGCTTATCAAACCACAATGGTGGATTTTACCCCGGACCGCCAGGGGGAGTTCGACTTCCACTGCGGTATGAACATGCTCCGGGGAAAATTAATAGTGGAGTAGACATATTATGGAAGAAGAGATCGGAACAATCGTTGAGGTGAAAGGGAATCAGGCGGCGGTGGAGATGGAGAAGGGGGGATATTGTAATCATTGCGCCGCAAAGACCGCCTGCCAACCCATGGGGGAAACCCGGCGTCGAGTTATGGTGACCAATACCCCAGGAGCCCAGGTTGGTGATCGGGTGGCCTTAAGCTACCAGGCCAAATCCAGGCTTATGGCAGCCTCAATAGTTTTTTTATTACCTATCATCTGTTTGTTTCTGGGATATTTTCTGGGAAATTCCTTGTTTCAGGGCGAGGGCGTAAAAGTAATCAGTGCCCTGGTCGGTCTGGCGGTCGGGTTTTTGATCCTAAAGGTTTTGAATACCCTGATGGCGGGCAGATCCGACCTGGCTCCCCAGATCATTCGGGTTGAACAGAGAGGACGCAGAATTCCTCAGAGGACGCAGAGAAAAGATTGAATGAATTCCGAGTTCTTTGGGGAGGTTCTGAGCTTCTGTGTCCCATTTTTTGAACGATCAGACCAACAAAAGCAATTTCTTCAAAGAACAGATTGAAAAGAATATCAAGGTTTAAATTAAGGATTGAGGGATGAAATCTTTGCCTCTTATCAGAGTCTTTTTAGTTTTCACTTCCCTTTGGGGCGGTTTTCATTCGCCCTCATGGGGTCAAGGGTTTCCAGATGACGCACAGGGTGTTGTCCAGGTAGAAACCCTGCTATCCTTTGATAAGGTCCATCCCGGCAGTCAGTTAAAGATCGCCGTAATCGCTCATATATCCCCGGGCTGGCACATCAACTCAAACCTGCCCCTGGATGAATTTCTTATCCCCACTGATCTTCAGTGGGAAGACGACCCCTATGTCAAGATACTGGATACCTTCTATCCAGAATCGGTTTTGAAATCCTTTTCTTTTACAACCCAGGAAATGGCCATTTACGAGGGTAAGGCGGTAATCGGCATTTTGACTGAGATTGATAAAAAAACCCCTTCGGGCCTTAGGAAACTCTCCGGACACCTCACCTATCAGACCTGTGATGATAAACAATGCCTGGCCCCGGTTTCACTGAAGTTTTCTGTGCCCCTCGAGATGGTTGGCTTCGAAGTGCCCGTTAATCTGCTTCATGCAGAAGTTTTTTCTAAGATGATCTTCAAATCCAGCCCCGGGGAGAGTGGGGATACTGGGGGGGGTCTGGGGGACTTAATCCGGGGAAAGGGGCTTTTCTTGGCCTTCATCCTTATCTTTGTTGGGGGCTTGGCATTGAACCTGACCCCGTGTGTGTATCCCTTAATCCCCATCACCGTCTCCTATTTCGGCGGTCAGGCGGGGGGAAGAATTGGAAAGATGTTCTCTCTGGCCTTAATTTACGTCCTGGGAATGGCCATTACCTATTCTGTTCTGGGGGTTATCGCCGCCCTAACGGGTGGTCTTTTGGGGGCGGCACTGCAAAACTCCCTGGTTTTGACCTTCATTGCCCTGGTGTTGGTAGCTCTCTCTTTGTCCATGTTCGGTCTGTATGAAATTCGGGTCCCCGCCGCCCTGGTCAGGATTAGCGGGGGGGCGAAGGGGGGCTATGGGGGGGCTCTGTTTATGGGACTTACAGTGGGGATCATTGCCGCCCCCTGCATCGGTCCTTTTGTATTAGGGTTGTTCCTTTACGTAGGAGAGACGGCCAATCCATTGCTGGGTTTCTGGATGTTCTTCGTCCTCGCCCTGGGGTTGGGGGTGCCGTTTATCCTGTTGGGGACCCTCTCCGGCAATATCCACCGGCTGCCCCGATCAGGGGAATGGATGGTGTGGGTGCGAAAGATCTTTGGGTTCGTGCTGGTGGGAATGGCCTTTTATTTTCTGAGGACCCTGTTCCCGAGATGGGTTTACTGGTTGGGGATGGGCCTTTTAGCGGTAGTAGCCGGGGTATATCTGGGTTTTATCGATCGGACGGGAAAGAAAGCGATCCTCTTTCCCAAGGTTAAACTAACCGTGGGGATCCTATTTCTACTTCTGGCCCTGTGGCTCCTGGGAACACCGGGTCATCTCTTTTTAGCCAAAGCGCAAAAACCCGGACCCCAATGGCAACCCTACAGCGATGTCCTGATTCAACAGGCTCAGCAGCAGGGGAAACCGGTGGTCATAGACTTCTACGCCGATTGGTGCATCCCCTGCCAGGAGCTAGATTATGTTACTTTTTCCGACGCCCGGGTGGTGGAAAGGATGAAGGGTGTCCTGCCCTTGAAAGCCGACTTTACCCACCCACTGGAACCATTGGTACAGAAACTAAGGGAGGAATATGGCATTGTGGGGGTGCCCACCATCGTTTTTTTGAACCGCTGGGGTGAGGAAATCCCGGGAATACGGGTTGCGGGTTTTATCAAGGCGGGCTCTTTTTTGGAAAGACTAGAAACGCTTTTAATAGAGTGATATTTAGGGGGTGTCGGTAAGTTCCCTAAAAGGGACATTTTTAACCTACAATTTCTGTCGGATAGTTTAGCGAAAGGAAAAAAGATGTTCAAAAAAAATTTTTCCGGGAATAATGCATTGCTTGGCGTGGTTCTTTTGGTGATGTTCCTGGGGGGATGTCAGGAAAAGAAAGGAATAGCCCAGGGTAAGGGGGAAGCAGCCGGCGCTAAGGAGGGGACCTCTACCATAAACCTGACCGATTTGGTTACCGCCCCCGATTTTATCCTCAAGGATTTGAACGGTAAAGAACACCGGCTCTTGGATTATCGGGATAAAGTGGTGATCTTAGATTTCTGGGCCACCTGGTGTGGACCCTGTCGGATGGAAATCCCCCATTTCATCAATTTGCAAAAAGAGTTTGGGGATAAGGGCTTCCAGATGATCGGCATCGGTCTCGATAAAGGGGGAAAAGAGATATTGGCCCCTTTCGCCAAGAAGAAGGGGATCAATTACCCCATTCTCATTGGGGATGAAAGGGTGGTTAAAGATTACGGGGGCATCCGGGGCATTCCCACCACGTTTGTGATAAGCCCACAGGGAAAGATATTTCGGAAATACGTGGGCTACCGGGGAAAATCCGTCTTTGAGAACGACATCAAGACCCTGTTAGATTTATGACCGTTCAAGATATTATCGTTAAAAAGAGGGACGGGGGGGAGCTCTCATCGGCTGAGATTGACTTTCTGGTGAATGGCTACTCAGAGGGGAAGATCCCCGACTACCAGATGGCGGCTTTTCTGATGGCGGTTTATTTTCAGGGGATGAATTTTTCTGAGACGGTGGCCCTTACCCGGGCCATGATCGGGTCGGGAAAGACGGTGGACCTGGGGTCCATCCATACCCCCAAGGTGGATAAACATTCCACCGGTGGGGTGGGGGATAAGGTGAGCCTGGTGGTGGCCCCGTTGGTGGCCGCCGCCGGGGTAGCAGTGCCAATGATCTCGGGACGGGGGTTAGGTCATACCGGGGGGACCCTGGATAAGCTGGAATCAATCCCGGGCTTTCGGTCTGACCTTTCGATTTCCGAATTTAAATCCGCTATCCGGAGGATCAGACTGGCTATCATCGGTCAGACCGACTCGTTGGTCCCCGCAGACCGGAAAATCTATTCCCTGCGGGACGTGACGGGGACGGTGAAATCCATCCCCTTAATCTCAGCCAGCATCATGAGCAAGAAGATTGCCGAGGGGATTGACGCCCTAGTGTTGGACGTAAAAGTGGGGAAAGGGGCGGTTTTTCAGGAGTCCCTGAAGGCCCTGAAGCTGGCCAAAAACCTGGTGGCCATTGGGGAGGAATTTGGTAAGAAAACCGTAGCCCTGCTCACCCGGATGGATGAACCCTTGGGGTATGCAGTGGGGAACTGGGTGGAGGTCAAAGAGGCGGTGGATTGTCTGAAAGGGGCTACTGTTTCCGACCTGATGGAGGTTAGCTACGCCCTGGGGGCCCAGATGCTATTACTTGGGGGTAAAGTGAAATCCATCCCTGAGGGATATCAGAGGTTGAAAGGATGCCTAGAGACCGGCGAGGCCCTCAAGAAGTTTTTAGAGTTTGTGGAAAACCAGGGGGGGGATACCTCCTATTTAGGGGGAACCAGGGAATATCCGACGGCCAAACATTCGATTGAGGTGGGTAGCTCCCGGGAAGGAACCATTGCCGGGATTGACGCCGGCCTCATCGGGAGGATAGCCATCTCCCTTGGTGCAGGGCGTAGGGAAAAAGAAGATGAAGTTGACCCCAAAGCGGGGATCATTCTTCACCGGAAGACCGGCGACTGGGTGGGGAAGGATGGGTTGCTGGCCACCGCTTTCACCGATCTTGATTTGGACATAGAGGAAATAAAGGAAAAAATTCTATCAGCCTTTAATTTTGGGGAGTCTGTACCCGGGGGAAAGGGCATGATCCTGGGGGTAGTGGACCGAGAAAGGGTTCGTGATTGGATTGTTACATAAAGAATTTGGCGATTTGAAAAAGGCGACACTTGTTAAAACGTCGCCTTTATTATTATAAACCAAAGGTTCTCTTTTTCTTTTTTTTCTGAATCACCCCGGTGTGCACGTCGCATCTTTCGGTGGGCATGTATTTGCGGTTGAAGATCTCTTTGACGGTGTTGGGACAGTAGCCGGTGGCGATCTTTTTGGTGTCCTTGCAGATCTCCAGTTCAACCACTCCCCCGGGTCGTTCGAAATCGGCCCATTTCCACTTCAGAGAATCGTAGGTCATCTTCATGAACCGGGCCCAGACCGGCAGAGCCGCCCGGGCTCCCTCCTGGTGCTCCCCTAAGGTTTGGGGATCATCCAATCCTACCCATATGCCGGCCACAATTTGGGGGGTAAAGCCGATGAACCAGGCGTCGGTAAAATCATTGGTGGTGCCCGTCTTGCCCGCACAGGGGCGGTAGAACCCGAACTTCCATCGGCTGGACCCCCCGGTTCCCTCGGTCACCACACTCTTTAGCATGTCAGTCATGATGTAGGCCGTCTCCTCGCTTAAGGCCACGTACTGCTCGGGGGTGTTTTCATGAAGCAGGTTTCCGTACCGATCTTCAATCCTCAGGATGGCCACCGGCTTGACCCAGACCCCCTTGTTGGGAAAGACCCCGAATGCGGATACGATCTCTATGGGGATGACGGACGAAGCCCCCAGGGCCAGGGCGTCGTAAGGAGCCAGGGGGGTGGTGATCCCCATCCGCCGGGCATATTGAATGACCTGCTTTGGGCGGACGATCTCCTGGATCAGATGAACCGCAATCAGGTTTAAGGATTTGGCTAACCCCACCCGCAGGGTAGTGCGACCCCCCCGGGATCGGTCGTAATTCTGGGGGGTCCAGCGGGTGCCGTCCTCCATGATGATTACCACATCTTGGTTCAGCAACTCATCGTAGGAAGGGGCATAGCCGTTGTCCACGGCGGCGGTATACAGGAAGGGCTTGAAGGCCGACCCGGGCTGGCGCCGGGCTTGAACGGCCCGGTTGAATTTGGACTTGGCAAAATCTCGCCCCCCAACCATGGCCCAGATATGGCCGTTTTGGGGGTTCAAAGCTACGAAAGCTACCTGAACGGTGGCATGTGCGTCAATGAGGGAATCCACAAACTCAGAGTCGGCCAATAGGGAGTCTATCCCCACCGAATCAATGAGGCTGGAGTCAATGACGGAGATTATTTTTCCGCTCCCGATAAAATTTTCCTGAACCTTTTTTTGAAGCTCTGGTAGATGATCTTCAATAGCTTCCTCAGCAAACCGCTGTAGTCGGGCGTCGAGGGTGGTATAGATGGAAAGTCCCTCTCGATAGATGTTTACGCCCAATTTCTTCTGCATGACCTCCAGTTTCTGCCGCACGTACTCGTCAAAGTAAGGGGCGATTTCCCCTTCTCTCTCGGCCTCCTTTAATACTATAGGCATTGATTTCGCCAACCCATAAGCATCCCGGCTGAGGTATTCGAATCGGTACATGTTATAGAGGATCAGGTTTCTCCGGCGCAGGGCCGCCTCTGGACGGTAGAACGGGGAATAATGGGTGGGGGATTTCAACAAGGCCACTAACAAAGCTGCTTTCTCCGCAGAAAGATCCTCTACATTTTTATCGAAGTATGTCCGGGCGGCGGCCTGCACCCCGTAAGCCCCGTGGCCGAAATAAGACTGGGTGAGATACATCTCCAGGATCTCCCGTTTGGAATAGGTCCGCTCAATCTGGATGGCGGTAAGAATCTCCTTAAGTTTGCGGGTGATGGTCTTTTCCTGAGTGAAGTAGAGCATTTTGGCCAATTGCTGAGTGATGCTACTGAAACCCTCCCGGTAGCTTAAACTGCTGAGGTTGACTAGCACCGCCTTGAAAAATCGTTTCAGGTCCACCCCCCAGTGAAGGTAAAACCTTCGATCTTCGGTGGCGATCACCGCCTGTTTTAATACGTTGGGCATTTGATCCAGGGACACATACACCCGTCTCTGGGTATAGATCTCCTTCAAAATTTCCCCATCCGAGGAATATATTCGGGTCACCAGCCGGGGGTCATATTGCTCCAGCCGGGTCAGGGAAGGGAGATCCTGGCGCAGATGGTTTAAAAAGAGTCCAAAAGCAACCATTCCCCCGATAGTCAGAAGCAAAACTATCAGGACAAACCGCAGATGGTGGGTTCTTTTTGGCGGGGGGTTTTTTACGCTTCGACGTCTCATCCTTCTTGACCTATACTTCACGCGGTCATAATTTGCACTTTTTTAACCACAGATTACACAGATTATCACAGATAGATTTCAAAGTATAATTCTTTTAATTTTTGTGGAATCAGTGAAATCTGTGTTTTTATTCGTAAATCAATTAGAAGTGTAGCTTATGACCGTTTTGAGTATAATTTCTCTTGGCTAAATAATCACCACCATTTTAATGAGAGCTGGCCCCCATCCAACTGACCGTAGCTGAAATGGGTCATCCAATCCCCCAGGTTGAGATAGACCTTCTTTCCGACCCTCTTTTCAAAAGGGCGGTGGGTATGACCCAGCACGACGCAGTCAAAACCCTGTTCAAACTGGACCCGGGCCAGCCTAAAAAATTTGAGGTCATCCTGAAAGTTTTGGTAGGTGGTATGCCGGCGGCTGATGCGGGAGATAACCTCGGCCAGTTTCATACCCCAGTCGGGATGGAGGTGCTTGAACAGGGCGATGCTCACCGGATGTTGCATAATCCTTCGGTTTAGCTGATAGCCCCAATCCTCCGGGTCCAGGCCATCCCCGTGGGAGATGAAGAACCTCTGGCCGTTGAGGGTGACGTCCAGGGGGTCGGATTGGGTCAGGATGCCGATCTCTAATCTCAAAAAATCGGCTAAGTAAAAATCGTGATTTCCAGGGACATAATGGACGGATACCCCGGCCCGGGAGAGCGATGCCAGTTGACACAGGACCCGGAAATACTTTTTGGGGATCACTTTCCTCCACTCGAACCAGAAATCGAAAAGGTCCCCGACGATAAACAGAGACCTCGCCGAGGCCTTGATGGACCCAAGGAAGGAGCATAACTTATCCACTTTAATCCGCTCAACGGGGGGGGGATCGCAACTCAAATGGGCATCAGAAATGAAATATATTAATTTAGTCATTAGTTCACTTGGTTATTATTTTAACTTTCAAATATAACAATTAATCCCTGAAAAAGCAAATGAATTTTAGCCCTTGACAAAGTGAAAAAATTTTTGTATTTTGAAATAAGTTCAAATTTAACTCTTAAGTTAACATGTCGCCATCGAAGAAAGCACACAAGGATCGGTTCCGTTTTTTCAAAAAATACTGGAAACTCCTTTTGGTGTGGGTCATCATCATCGTCTTTGTGGAGATGGGGATCTTGCTGGGCTGGGATAAGAAGGTGATCGGGCTGGTGGTGGCCTTATTCGGGATTATCACCAGTGCCTTTACCGGTATGGTGGCCATCATCGGGCTGGTTCCCTTGGTAGGCCCGCTGGTAGCCAAGGTGCTAACTATCCCGATTATCTGGATCCTGAATGCCCTGGGCTATTTCGTCTCCATAATCGCTATTAAAAAGGGGTTCAAAAAGGAGGTGTTGGACTATCGGGTGTTAACGGTGAGCCTCCTTACCGGCGTCGTCATTGGATATGTATTAGGAAAGTTAATTTAGATGGATAAACTTTATTTTGGAACAGCAGGGATACCCTTAAGCGCCAAGGGGAAGGATCCCGTCGCTGGGATAAAGAGGGTGCGGGAGCTCGGACTCGGTTGTATGGAGCTGGAGTTCGTCTACGGGGTGAGGATGTCCCCCCAGACTGCGGTTGGGGTGAGACAGGCGGCAGAGGAGACCGGGGTCATGCTGAGTGCCCACGGACCCTACTACATCAACCTGAGTTCTCAGGAGGTCCCAAAACGCGAGTCCAGCCGGGAGCGTATCCTGACCACTGCCAGGATCGGCCATCTCTGCGGTGCCCGCTCGATTACCTTCCACGCCGCTTTCTTTCAAAAGCAAGACCCGGAAAGTGTGTATGGGACGGTTAAGGAAGAACTGAAGGACATCGTTGCCATTTTGAGGAAAGAGGGGAATTTCATCTGGGTGAGGCCGGAGCTGACCGGAAAATCCAGCCAATTCGGTTCCCTTGAGGAGATCATCCGGCTGTCTGGAGAACTGGAAGGGGTGATGCCCTGTGTGGATTTCTCCCACCTTCATGCCCGCACCGGGGGGGATTATAACAACTACAAAGAATTCTGCTCTATCCTGGAGGCCGTTAAAAACGGACTCGGTGGACAAGCCATGGATGACATGCACATCCATGTCTCCGGCATTGAATACACCCCCAAGGGGGAGAGGAAGCATCTGAACATCTCCGATTCCGATTTCAATTATCCCGAGCTGCTTCAGGCCCTGAAGGAGTACGATGCCAGGGGGCTTCTGATCTGCGAAAGCCCCAACCTGGAGGAGGATGCCCTGCTGCTTCAGGAGGAATACATCAAATTGTGAGAGTGTTAATTATCAACTAAAAATAGGAGGCGATGCCATGAAAAGGAATTGTAAATACTGGTGTATTATTCTTATCCTGGGTCTGGTCGGTTGTTTTCTGGTCGGCTGTGGGGCCACGGTGAGGGTTAATGTGCTAAAGCCAGCCGTAATCAACGTGGGGCCAGTCAAACGGCTGGCTGTGATGGACTTCGACGTGCCCGAAGGGGTGGATCCTTCGGTAGGTTTTGGGGTGGCCGAGAAGTTGACGGCTAAGCTGGTGGAGAACGGTTTCTACGACGTCATCGAGCGTAGAAAGCTGGAGGAGATCTTAAAAGAACATAAGCTGAGCTTGTCCGGGGTTGTGGACCAATTCCAGGCCCAGGATATCGGGGAGTTGGTTGGGGCAGATGCGTTGGTGTTTGGTAGCGTCAATACCTATTCCACCACCGATGGGGGTGGGGTAAAGGATTTCTCTTACTACAGCAAAAAGGAAAAAAAGAAGGTGGTGAATAAGAAGTACGAGATGGTGCGCACCGCCAACGTGACCATTACCTTCCGGGTATCCGATGTGAGGTTGGGGATGGTAGTGGCCTCTAAGTCAAATACCGCCACCGCCCGAGATCGGGCCCGAGAAAACATTGATACTTCAGCAGAGGAGGAGACCCGAAAGGCGGGCCTATTAGGGGTGATCGTGGATGCGGTATTGGATAAAAAAAAGGTCTCTCCTGAGGAGAGGGCCAAAAGGGCGGCCACCTCCAAGCTGGTTGACCCCAAGTTCTTGCTGGATAAGGCGGCGGACAAGATCTTGGACTCCTTCGTTCGCCAGATTGCCCCTCACTACGTGATGGAATATCGAAATGTGGAGTCGGGGAAGCATCCTATGATGAAATCAGGTCTGGAATACGCCAAGAGGGACATGTGGCCTGAGGCAAAGGAAGCGTGGGATGAAGTTTTGAAAACCCTGGAGGCCAGGAAGGACCATCCCGTCGCCCATTACAATTTGGGTATCTATTATGAGATCAACGGTGACCTAGACCGGGCCGAGGAGGAGTTTACCACGGCGTTTAAGGCCACCGGTAAGAAAAAATACTTAGACGCTAAGGCCCGCATCCAGCGGAGGAAGAAGGAACAGGAGAAGCTGGAAGAACAGCTTAAAGAGAAAGGAGAATAGGGGAAATTACTTATTGCCAAATAAATTTCAAAGAGTTCAAAGATTGCCTAAATTTCAAAAATTATATTATAAAAATCTTTGAAATTTTTGAACTTATGGCAATTTTGGCGATTTATAAGCTTCTTAGCATCATTGTGACCTACTGATGATATAACAAGGGAGATGGGATTTGTGGAACTCGTTGAGAAGATCAAAAAGAAAGAGGCTTTGCTGGGAGTGGTGGGGCTTGGCTATGTAGGATTACCCCTGGTAAAAGAATTCCTTGCCGCCGGTTTTCGGGTGCTCGGCTTCGACACGGATAAGGGTAAGGTAGAGACTCTAAATGCTGGTGAATCATACATTTTAATGCTCCCCCCTGAACTAGTAAAGGCCTGGCGGCGAAGGGATCGCTTCGTAGCCACTACAGATGCAGCACGTCTCTGTGAGCCCGATGTCCTCCTGATTTGTGTGCCCACGCCCCTGAATAAGACCCGTGAACCCGAGCTTTGCTATGTCCGCCAGACCGCCGGGGACATCGGGCGTGCGCTCCGCCGGGGCCAGCTTGTGGTCCTGGAAAGTACTACCTATCCCGGAACCACTGCTGAAGTAATGCAACCCTGTCTGGAATCCTTATCAGGACTGAAAGTCGGGGATGATTTCTACGTTGCCTACTCACCCGAGCGTGAAGACCCCGGCAACCAGAACTTTGGCTTGGGTACCACCCCGAAGGTTATCGGTGCTGATGACGAGGACAGCCTGTCTGCGGCCCTGGCGTTGTACGGGCAAATCGTACCGCACACCATAGAAGTTACAAGTACGCGGGCGGCAGAAGCAGTCAAGCTGTTAGAGAACATCTTTCGGGCGGTGAACATTGCCCTCGTGAATGAATTAAAAATGATCTTTGATCGCATGGGATTAGATGTCTGGGAGATTATTGAGGCGGCCAAGTCCAAACCCTTTGGTTTTATGCCATTCTATCCAGGACCCGGGCTGGGGGGACACTGCATCCCCATTGATCCATTTTACTTAGCTTGGAAAGCCCGGGAGTACGGGATGTCTACGCGGTTTATCGAGCTGGCCGGTGAAATCAATATCAGTATGCCCCGCTATGTCCTGTCCCGGCTCCGGGAGGCACTCAACGACAAGGGGCAACCCGTGAAAGGCTCCAACATACTCGTCCTCGGGATTGCCTACAAACCCGACGTTGATGACGCCCGGGAGTCACCGGCCCTGGGGATAATAGAGCTTTTGCTCAATGATGGCGCTCAGGTTGACTATCACGATCCCTATCTTCCCCATATGCACGGGTTCCGTAGCCACGATTTACATCTCGACTCGGTACCACTAACGCCGGAGACCCTGGCCGGTGCCGACTGCGTGCTCATCGTTACCAATCATTCCTGTATTGACTATCAAATGGTGCTGGATCACGCTTCCTTGATCGTAGATTCCCGCAATGCATGTGCGGGACTTACAGGAGAAGCACGGGTCGTCAAGGCGTAGTTAGGCGCTATCGCTCATTTTAAAATGTAAAATGAATTAGTAAAGAAATTAATGTCATAGTAAAAGGCTTGCTAATGATTACTGAAGATAAGGTGATGGAATCCCTGAAGGAGGTGATTGATCCCGAGCTGGGGTTGAACATTGTGGATTTGGGCTTGATCTATGATGTGAGAATTGGGGGGGATAAGGTGGCCGTCAAGATGACGCTGACCGCCCCCGGCTGTCCCCTGTACGAGACCATATCCGGCTGGGTGAGAAGCAAGTTGGAGGGCCTAAAAGGGGTCAACGATGCTAAGGTTGAGGTGGTCTGGGATCCGCCTTGGCATCCGACTATGATGGCCGAGGAGGCCCGAAAACGGTTCGGATATTGAGGATGAATAAACCTAAGTTGTTGCTTCATATCTGCTGTGCCCCCGATGCCACCGTGGTCTTTGAAAGGTTGATCCCCAATTATAATCTAACCGGCTACTTCTATAACCCCAACATCCATCCCCGAGAAGAATACGAAAAACGCCTGAAAGAAATGCAGGCACTGGCCTCAAAACTCAGCCTTCCCCTGCTGGTGGGGAAATATGACGATCACCGGTGGTTCAATCTGACCCGGGGTTATGAAAATGAAGAGGAGGGGGGGAAGCGATGTCCCATCTGTTTCACCTTGAGGCTTAGGGAGACAGCCCGATCGGCCAAGGAGGGGGGGATGGATTTTTTTGCTACGGTGCTGACTGTCAGCCCCCATAAGGATGCAGCCCTTATCAACACCATAGGAAGGTCCATTTCAGAGGAATTAAGCATCCCTTTTCTTGAGGCCGACTTTAAGAAAAAGGATGGGTTCAAACGGAGTGTGGAACTTAGCCAGAAGTTCGGCCTCTACCGACAGAATTACTGCGGTTGTGAATACAGTCGGAGGAAATAAACCTTTCCTTGATTTGTTAAAAAATCTTTTAAGAAAAGGGATTGTGAAAATATCTAATCTTGGATAAATGGATAGTTGGATAATGGGAAAAGTGGTAAGAAGGAGGCGATGGAGAAATGAAAAAATCAAAAGTAAAAAAAACCCTCTGAAGAGATGTTAGCAAGAATTCAGGCACTTAGGGGGATGAGAAGAATATGAGAACTTTTGGGGAGTTCAGTTGAAAACCATATATCTGGACAACAGCGATACCACCGCGATGCTGGACGAGGTGGTTGCGGCCATGTTGCCCTATTTTGGTCAAAAATATGGCAATCCCATCTCCCTTCACTCACTGGGCCTGGAGGCTGAGGAGGCCGTTTCCGCATCCCGGGAGAAATTGGCTTCATTCATCGGCGCAGGGGAAGAGGAGATCATCTTTACGGGCAGCGCCACCGAGGCCAATAATCTGGCGTTGTTCGGGGTGGCCCACGCCTATCGGGAGCGGGGAAATCATATTATCAGCACCTCCATTGAACACAAGTCGGTACTCAATCCCTTGAGAAGGCTGGAGAGGGAGGGCTTTCGGGTGACCTATCTACCCGTGGACGTAGAGGGTTTTGTTGATCCTGACGATCTAAAAAAGGCCCTGTCCGACGAAACGATTTTAGTGTCCATCATTCACGCCAATAACGAGATCGGCACCCTACAGGATCTGGAGACCCTGGGAAAAATTTGCAGGGAGAGGGGGGTTCCCTTTCATACGGACGCCGCTCAGAGCTTCACCCGGGAAGAGCTGAGCGTCACAAAGCAAAACCTGGATTTGGTTTCCATCAACGCCCACAAGATCCACGGGCCCAAGGGGGTAGGGGCTCTCTACGTTCGGCGGGGAATTAGATTGGATCGATTGATGGAAGGGGGTGAGCAGGAGAGGAACCGGAGGCCAGGGACGGAGAATGTGCCCGGCATCGTGGGGTTCGCCAGGGCGGCGGAGATTGCAATGGATAGATTTGAGGATAATCGCCAGCACATGCGGGAGCTCAGGGACCGGCTGGCCCGGGGTCTGCTCGCCATCGATCACACCTGGCTGAACGGTCCCAAGGGAAAAAATATTGAAAAAAGGTTGTGTAACAACGTCAATATCACCTTTCATTACATTGAGGGCGAGGCCATCTTGATGCACTTGAGCCTGCGGGGGGTTTTGGTTTCTTCGGGATCGGCCTGTTCCTCAAAGGACTTAACGCCCAGCCATGTGCTCACGGCCATCAGCCTAAAGCATGAGCAGGCCCACGGGGCCATCCGCTTCTCCCTGTCCAAATTGAACACCGCTGACGAGGTAGATCGCACTATTGAAATTGTCAAGGAAGTGGCGGCTAAGCTTAGGGGGATGACTGCTTTTATTCCCGAAGAACATTCGGAGCTGGTCTCTAAAAAGGCAAAGACCTTTTACAAACCCAGGGGGGGTAGGGGATAAGGGGACAGGCTGTCAAGGTGACGAAGCGAATATGCCATTTTCCCTTTATGGAGAGATCATGGCCATAAAATATACCCAAAAGGTCATTGAGCATTTCGTCAATCCCCGCAACGTTGGTGAGCTGGCGGATGCTGACGGCATGGCTACCGAGGGAAGCCCGGCCTGCGGGGACATGGTGACCTTTAGCCTCAAGGTTAATCCCAAGACCCGGGTCATTGAGGATATCAAATTTCGCTCTTACGGTTGTGCCTCCAATATTGCCACCGCCTCCATCGCCACCGAGATGGCCATCGGTAAGACTATTGATGAGGTCAAGCGGATGAAGGCCGGCCAGCCCGCCCGGGAGCTGGGGGGATTGCCCCCAGTCAAGATGCATTGTTCGGTGCTGGCCATCAATGGGCTGAAAGCGGCCATCGAGGATTATGAGATTAGGCAGGGACTGATCAAGGAAAAGGTAATCAGGCTTTCGGAAGAGTTCATCCACCGGGAGCTTAAGAAGGTCATCAATCCCGAGATCGGAATCAACATCGTGCGATTGAAGATGGTCCGGGAGATCAAGATTAAAAAAGGGGTGGTGTTCGTCCGCATTTCGCTGGGGAATACCGACGAGATGTATGCCCAAGCCATCAGCCAGGAGATTATTGATCAATTAGAAGGGATCAAGGGCGTTAGACGGGTGCATGTGGAATTTGTAGAAAAATAGGGGATTGGGTTTATGTATTCCCAAAACTATCTGGGTCACTTTCAAAACCCCCGGAATATCGGTGAACTCGAAGATGCCGATGGCATCGGAGAAGTGAAGCATGAAGGGGGCGGGTGTTTCGACTGGGTGAAGGTTTATATCCGTACCGATGGGGACCGAATTTCCTTGGTGAAATACAAGACCAGGGGTTGCTCGGGGACCATCGCCGCCTGTTCGTTGATGTCCGAACTGGCCACTGGCCTTGTCCTTTCAGAACTGGATTCCCTTAATGACAAAAGATTGATAGATGAACTCAATCTGCCGGAACGGAAATTTCATAGTGCCGAGCTGGCTGTAAAAGCCCTGCGGAATGCGGTGGAAAAAGTGAAAAGGTAACAAATATTACTTGGAATATATTTATGCTCGTCGAGGATGTTATCATCCTCGACAGACTTGGGAAATGAAAATGAAGCTCAAACTGAATCTATTTCTGTTGATAGTAGTGTTGTTTGCTATCGCTTTTGCAAATTCTGGCTGTGCAGACAAAACTCCAACGGATTCCAATGAGGAGGATGAAATCACAATAACCTGGCAACAAACAAATGGACCCTATGGTGGAATTGTCTATTCCCTTACCATCAATTCCAATGGCATCTTTGCAGGTACTAATGGTGGTATTTTTCGTTCCACTGACGATGGTGTCAACTGGACACAAACCGGATTGATGAATTATGATGTTTGGTCTCTGACCATCAATTCCCTTGGTCTCATTTTTGCTGGGACTTATGGTGACGGTGTTTTTCGTTCTACAGACAATGGAGAATCCTGGACTCAAATCAATACCGGGCTAACGGATACTTATGTCCCATCTCTTGCCATCAATTCAAGTGGGTACATTTTTGCCGGGACTGGGGGTAGCGGCGTTTTTCGCAGTGTACAGTCAACAACCGGCTAAATTGACGATATTTCTTTATCGTTTGAATGGGTAAAAGTATCTGTATGGGTAAATCCGACGTGAAAGGGTTAAAACTGTGACTCTTCAATGAAGTAATCTAAAATTTCTCTTGAAAAAGATGAAAAAATAACGTATATTTAGGTGTCTTCGGGGCGGGGTGGAAGTCCCCACCGGCGGTGAAGCTATCACTAAGTGACGGCGAAGCCCGCGACCCCTCCGATATATTGTCGGGGGATTGAACCGGTGAGATTCCGGTGCCGACGGTAAAAGTCCGGATGGGAGAAGACATAAAATACAGTTGTCAGTTATCAGTAGGCGGTGATCAGTAAAAGATAACTGATTCTGATAATACAAATAGAAGCCCCGAAGATCAATCGGGGTTTTTTATTATGACAGATGACGAATTATTTATCCGCCGAACCCTCAGGTTAGCAAAAAAGGGAAAAGGAAAGACCAGTCCCAATCCCCTGGTAGGGGCTATTTTAGTTAAAGATTGCAACGTGATTGCCGAAGGTTATCATAGGGCCTGGGGTGAGGATCACGCCGAATTGATGGCACTGAAAATGGCTGGGAAGAGAGCCCAGGGAGCCACAATTTATGTCAACCTGGAGCCCTGCTGTCACCACGATAAAAAAACCCCTCCTTGTGTTGATCGTATCCTGACTTCAGGTTTAAAAAAGGTGGTAGTAGGTTCCGAGGATCCCAATCCCCAGGTATCGGGAAAAGGTCTCGGGATTTTAAAAAATCATGGTATAGAAGTCGTTTCGTGTGTCCTTGAAGATCAATGCCGAAGGTTAAACGAGGTCTATTTCAAAAATATTCAAACCGGTCTTCCTTTTGTAACCCTGAAGATCGCCCAGACCCTGGATGGACAAATCGCCACCCCTACGGGGGATTCCCAATGGATCACATCTGACCGGATGCGTAGGCTTGTCCATCGGCTGCGGGCGGAAAGCGACGCCGTCTTAGTGGGAATTGGGACGGTGAAGGCCGATGACCCCGAACTCACGGTGAGATGGGTCAAAGGGAAAAATCCCGTTCGGGTAGTGCTGGATAGCCACCTGTCCATTCCCCTAACGGCTAAGGTCCTGAACGGAAAGGATCCGTCCAACACTATTCTGTTTACCGCCACCGATATGATTCCAAGCAGAGCCGATCCCGTCAAAAAGCAGGGGGCTCGGGTCTTTTCCGTACCCACCGTTGACGATGGCCGGTTGAATTTAAAAGAAGTATTGGTCCGATTGGGGAAGGAGGGGATCAATTCTTTGCTGGTGGAAGGGGGAAGGGAAGTGTTCACTTCCTTTGTTAAATCCCGTTTGTTTGACAAGATGATCCTGTGTATTTCACCAAAAGTTATCGGAAAAGGTCTCGGGTCTCTGGGTGACCTGGGCATTAGTCGAGTTGGGGTAGCGGTCACCTTCTCCGGGGTTCACTACCGCAGATTGAGAGATGAAATGATAGTAGAGGTCTGGAAGTAGAACGCAGTGGAGCGAGGGAGCAGAGGGGAGGGGGAGACTAAAGAAGGGGTTATTTGCTTATGTTTACCGGTCTTATTGAGGAAATTGGCCTTATCAAAGAAAGGTCCCCCATTCGGGAGGGCTTCCGGTTCACCATCGCTGCCCAGAAGGTTTTGGAAGACCTGAAAGTGGGCGACAGCATCTCGGTGGATGGCGTCTGTTTGACGGTCACCAATCTGTTCGGAGCTGGTTTTCAAGCAGAAGTGGTAGGAGAAACCCTGAGAAAGACCACCCTTCAATACGTTTATGTGGGAGATCGGGTAAACCTGGAAAGGCCTGTAAAGCTTACCGATCGCCTGGGGGGTCACTGGGTACAGGGGCACGTGGACGGGATCGGAAGGCTGGTTTCCGTCCGTGCTAAAGGCGAAAGTTTATGGATTAAGATAGAAATCCCTTCCGAATTGATGGTTTACGTGGTCCCCCAAGGTTCGATAGCCGTGGATGGGGTCAGCCTCACCATAGCCGGGATTGAAAGCCGTCTCTTGGGTGTTTTCTTGGTTCCCCATACCTTGAAGGCAACAACGCTGGGCTTAAAGAAAGCAGGTGATCGGGTAAATATCGAAACGGATGTGGTGGGAAAGTATGTCCAAGGTTTTTTGTCGGGGTCTCAGAAGGAGTTGACTAAGAAATGGATTTTTGAGCGGGGATTCGATCTAAGTAACCAAACTTGATAAATTTTGAGATGTTCCAGAGACACCGTTACGAATCAATCAGGCGCCTGACAGAAGCACGAAATCCGAAATCCGAAGATCGAAACAAATAAAAATGACCAAAACATAAAATTCGAAACTATATGATTTAAACGTTTTGAATCCGCCTGCGGTGGAATATTTGAATTTTGAGTTTGTTTCGGATTTCGATATTCGAATTTCGGATTTATTTGATTTTGAACTTAGAACATTTGTCCTGAATACAACAAATTTATTATCCCTAAAACGGATAATTCTGTAGGTATTTTTAGGAGGAGCTTTGTTTAGCACCACTGGAGAGGCTATTGAGGCGATCCGGAATGGGAGGATGGTCATCGTAGTGGATGACGAGGACCGGGAGAACGAGGGGGACTTCATTATGGCGGCCGAGAAGGTTACCCCGGAGACCATTAACTTCATGGCCCACCACGGCCGGGGGTTAATCTGTGTTGCCATGCTCCCCGATCGGTTGGTACAGTTGAACCTGAAGCCCATGGTAGAGGATTCCACCGCGCTGCACGGCACGGTGTTTACTGTTTCGGTGGATGCGGCTCGCAATACCACTACGGGTATTTCCGCCCATGATCGGGCTGAGACCATTCGGGTGTTGATCAACCACAAAAGTCGTCCGGATGATTTGGTGAAACCGGGTCATGTTTTTCCCCTGATAGCCAGGAAAGGGGGGGTGCTTCGTCGGGCGGGACACACTGAAGCTGTCGTTGACTTGGCCAGGTTGTCCGGGCTTTATCCCGCCGGGGTCCTATGCGAGATCATGGACGAGGACGGCCATATGGCCCGGGTGCCCAAATTGGCCGAACTTGCCCGAAGGTTCGATCTGAAGCTGATCACCATCAAGGACCTGATCGAATACCGCCAGCGTTCAGAAAAGCTCATCGAGCGCCGGGTCGAGGTGAACCTTCCCACCCGGCACGGAAGGTTCAAATTATTTCACTATGTAAGCATTCTGGATGGACGAAACCATCTGGCCATGGTGAAGGGTCGCGTGGACGACGGGCGCCCGGTGTTAACCCGGGTGCATTCGGAATGTCTGACCGGTGATCTCTTCGGTTCCCTGCGCTGCGATTGCGGGGAACAACTCAACCGGTCCTTAGACATGATCGCCCGGGAGGGCCGGGGTGTGTTTCTGTATATGAGGCAGGAGGGTCGGGGGATCGGCCTGGCCAATAAGCTTCAGGCCTACAAGCTTCAGGACGAGGGCAAGGATACAGTGGAAGCCAATGAAGCCCTGGGGTTTAAGGCCGATCTCAGGGACTATGGGATCGGGGCCCAGATTCTGGTGGATCTGGGGGTCAAAAAGCTGCGGCTGTTGACCAACAATCCCAAGAAGATCATCGGGCTGGAGGGGTATGGACTGGAGGTGGTGGAGAGGGTGCCCATTGAGGTCGGACCCACCGTGGACAACCGGGACTACCTGAAGACGAAACGGGATAAATTGGGACATTTAATATTGAATCATTAATGACTTTCCGCAATTGCTGTAAATTAAGGGACTTGTTTTTTGAACCGCTCTAAAGGGACGGTTCTGGATGAAAGATAGGCAAAAGGAGGCAGAATGAGTGCTGAACTGAAGGGAAGGTTAAAGGCTGAGGGTTGGAAATTCGGTATCGTCGTCTCGAGGTTCAACGAATTTATTGCAAAGGAGATGCTGGCCGGGGCGCTGGATTGTCTGGGACGGCATGGGGGGCAGGAGGAGAATATCCAGATCGCTTGGGTGCCGGGATCATTTGAGATCCCCATGGTGGCAAAGCGGATGGCCCTGACGGGCCGATATGACGCCGTTATCTGTCTGGGGGCCATCATCCGGGGGGGAACTCCCCACTTCGAATATATCGCCTCGCAGGTGACCAGGGGCATCGCCCAGGTGGGATTGGAGACCGATGTGCCCACCATCTACGGGGTAATTACCACCGACGATTTGGAACAGGCCATCGAGCGGGCCGGAACCAAGGCGGGCAACAAAGGCTGGAATGCGGCCGAATCGGCAATGGAAATGGTTGACCTGTTCAAACAGATGGAAAAATAATCACCCACAAAAGGCGGAAGGATTTTGTTCTTTACGCTTTTCAGGGCAAACCAAGCAGGAGTTGGATTCAGGGGCATTCGGATAGGTTTTTGTTGTTGACACTCTGGGCTTTTTTTATTATATTAAATTCACAACTCTTGCTCCCGGTGGATGTTGCCCTACGGGTGGGCCATACGTCTGGATTCTTGGAGGGGCGATATAATAGTCGAGGATGACCTGCCTGCCGATCTTTGGCGAGCAGGCAATATCCTCGGCGAGCATGGGGGTCCCAATTTTTAAATGTTTTTTTGATTCATGCTACAAAGTCTTACCATAAAAAACTATGCCCTATTAAGGGATGTAACCGTCCACTTTGAGCCGGGACTGAACATTCTCACCGGGGAAACCGGAGCCGGGAAATCCATCCTTGTGGGGGCGTTGGGGATGATTCTGGGGGGTCGCACTCCACCGGAGACAGTGGGAAAATACGGGGACAGGACGGTGGTGGAGGGGGAATTTTATCCCGGAAACAGCGATCGGTTTTTATCGGTTGCCGCTAAGCTGAAGTTTAATCTCGAGGGGCCCCTGCTGGTGCGTCGGGAGATAAGGCGTAACGGTCAGGGCCGCTGCTTCATCAACGATTCTCCGGTCACCCTAACTGTCCTGCGAGAAATCGGGGTTGTCCTGGTTGACCTCCATGGCCAGCATGAACATCAGTCCCTGCTTTCTCCGGCAAGTCATCTGGAATACCTGGACGGGAGCGGGGATTATCAGGGGCTTCGCCGGAGGGTGAGGGAGCTGTTCTATCAGGTTCAAACAAAGAAGTCCGATCTGAACAAATTGGAGGAAAAAGGCCGCCTGGCCCAGGAGAAAAGGGAATTGCAGGAGTTTCAGCTTCAGGAAATCAAGGGGGTCAATCCTCAACCCGATGAAGAGGGGGAATTGGAAAGGGAAAGAATTCTGTTGGAAAATTCCGAGAGGCTGTCTGATCTTACCCATGAATTGGTGGACGGGCTTTATGAAGGGGAGGATGCCCTTTACGACCGCTTGGTCCGAATGGAACGGCTGTTTGAAGAGCTGAAAAATATTGACGGCCAGTTTGGAGATCCCTGGAATGAAATCCAGAACGTCAAGATTTCCCTGCAGGAGGTGGCCCGTTTTGTCCAGAACTACCGTGAGAGGATCGAATTTGATCCCCAGCGGCTGGAGGATGTCCGGGAACGGCTGGGGGCCTTTGCCCGGTTGAAGAAAAAGTATGGGGGATCCATAGATGGGGTTCTTCGACATCGGGACTATCTCCGGGATCAACTGGCACTGGTGGAAAACTTAGATGATGAACTTAGTAAGCTTCAAGCCGAACTGGAGGACCTTTGCCAGGAATTATCGGAAAAGGGGGGGGAATTGTCGGGGAAGAGGGAACAGGCGGCGGCCCAGTTCGAGAGAGCCTTGATTCAAAATCTGGGGGAATTGGGAATAAAAAGGGGTAAATTTAAAGTTTCCATTACCCATACTGAAAGCCCAGACGGTTTGGTGTCTTGGGACGGGGAAAGGGTGCAGGCTAAGGAAACGGGGATTGATGCGGTTGAGTTTTTGATCTCCACTAACGTGGGCGAGGAGCCCAAACCCCTGGCCCGGGTGGCCTCTGGGGGAGAGATCTCCAGGATCATGCTGGCCTTTAAGTCCATCCTGGCGGGAAAGGATGCTATTGATACTCTGATATTCGACGAGATTGATATTGGCATCTCGGGCCGCATTGCCCATATCGTGGGCCAGAAGCTAAAAGCCCTGGCCCAGCACCACCAGATTATCTGCATTACCCACCTACCCCAGATCGCCTCCTTAGCCGACCGCCATTTTGCGGTGGAAAAACGGGTCGTCAAGGGGCGATCGGAAACCCAAGTTAAGGAACTGACCTTTGAAGACCGGGTGCTGGAGGTCGCCAAGCTGATCGGGGGTGAAAGGGTGACCCCTACCAATCTCCAGAGCGCAAGGGAAATGCTGGAGGATAGGGGGTAAATTTCAAAAATTGCCAAAATTGCCTTAGCTTCAAGTGAGTTCTTAAAATTTAGGCAATCTTTGAAATCTTTGAAATTTAGGCAATTCGATATAGTCTTGACTGATTGTGAGGCACTGATGATTAAAAGTGAATTTAACAAAATGTCGAACATTAACGTTGAGGTATTCCCTTGGACAAAATTGTCATAAACGGCGGCCGGAGACTTCATGGTCGGGTTGAAATCAGCGGTGCCAAGAACGCCGTTCTCCCGATGATGGCAGCTTCTCTGTTGGCCCCGGGAAAATATACCATCGAGAACTGCCCCGACCTCCGGGATGTGAAGACCATGTCCCACCTCCTACGGATCATCGGGGCCAAGGTGGAGCTTTCCGATCACACCCTCAATATTGATACTGAAAGCTCTAATTTCTTCGAGGCCCCTTATGAGTTGGTGAAGACTATGCGGGCCTCCATATACGTGTTGGGGCCTCTATTGGCGCGGCACGGCCAGGCCAGGGTATCCCTGCCCGGGGGATGTGCCTGGGGCCCCCGGCCGGTGGACCTGCACCTGAAAGGTTTGGCCCGAATGGGGGCTTCCATCGAACTGGAGGGGGGGTATGTTATCGCCAGGGCCCGTAGGCTTAAGGGCAGTCGGTTAAATTTTGACATCTCAAGCGTGGGGGCCACAGCCAACCTGTTGATGGCGGCTACGCTGGCCGAAGGGACCACCGTGATCGAGAACGCCGCCCAGGAGCCGGAGATCGAAGCCCTGTCACGATTCTTGATCAATATGGGTGCCAGGATTGAGGGGGTGGGAACAAGGCGGCTGGTGGTGCAGGGGGTAGACAATCTGGCTCCCACCACCATGGAGAACATCCCCGACCGCATCGAGGCGGGTACCTTCCTCATCGCCGGGGCCATTACTCGGGGTGAGGTGGAGCTGGAAGGGGCTGAGCCAGATCACCTGAGCGCTCTGCTGGCAAAGCTTGAGGAAGCAGGGGCGGGTGTAGAGATAGAGGGGAAAAAGGTCGGGTTGAAGGTGGAGAAAAGACTCCAGTCTGTAGATATTACTACCGCCATCTACCCGGGGTTTCCCACCGACCTTCAGGCCCAGTGGATGGCCTTGATGGCCCTGGCCGATAGAAGCTGTCTGGTAACCGATACCGTTTTTCTGGACCGATTTACCCACGTGGCTGAACTTAAACGACTGGGGGCCGACATCCGGATGGATAAGAACACCGCCCTGGTGACCGGACGTGAGAAGCTGAAGGGAGCCCCGGTAATGTCCACCGATCTCCGGGCTTCCGCCTCTCTCATTTTAGCCGGCCTGGCCGCCGAGGGCCGCACTGACGTCTCCCGGGTCTATCACATTGATAGGGGCTACGAGAAGATCGAAGAAAAATTGAAAGCCCTGGGGGCGGACATCCGGCGGGAAGGAGAGACATCGTAAAACCGTATGGAATAATGGAAGGTTTGAAGATCGGAAATAATCTTAAGCTCCAGGCGGATGTTATCATCCGCCGAAATATAGTTGGGGAAGACAACTTCCTCGACGAGCTGGGTTGTGCAAAATAAGATTTGGCCATAACATGTTTATATAAGAAAGCTACCATGAAACAAAGGGCATTATTATTAGCTATACTGCTATTAGTGTTTATTGTTATTGGGGTTATTCCTTTCGCATCGAATTTGGGAAATATCAAGCATATAACACAAAAATCAAATGCTTCACTTATTGTTGAAGAATATAGGATTATCTCTCAGGATTTTGATACCCCTGATCATCTGGAATTCTGCGATAAGATAGATTCCAAAATTTTGGAAAAAAGAAAAAAATGGCGAGAAGCAGGAATTCACAAGGACAAAATGTCCTGTATAAATGAAGAACTGGGTGTATTTAAATACAAACTGGTTAGAAATGAGAAACCGTCAAGATTTCAGCCTTCTTATAATATTTATTATGATCAAGATTTAATATTGCCTGCCATTAGTGGTATTCGATGCTTCAGAATCACTAAAAAAAGAGATAAGTTTTTGTTTGTCGCTTCCCAACCATTGGAAAACGGTCCACCTTATGGTCGTGATTTATTGTTCCTTAATGGAGAGATTCAAGAATGGAATAATTGGGAACATGACTATACTTGTCCTATTTTTGTTGACGATACCTTAATGACTGTTGATAGATTAACAAAAGAAAGAAAGAAAATGCCTCCTCATGGGATATATCAATTTGCTGTGAGAAAGGGGTCTCAAACTGTCTATTCTTTTTCCGCTAAAGAAATTACAGATAATGCTGTTAAATCATTTTTTGCATGGGATGACGATTGGATTTTAGAATATCAAGATATTGTTATTATTAGTCGTGTCAACATTGGAGAGAAGAATAATTACTCGAAGGTATTTTACTATCGGAAATTAAAAGGGAAACCTTTCTATTTCTTTGAACAAAACAAGAAAATTCATATTTCATATGACGATGAAGTCTTACCCTATAAGTATGATGAAGTAATACACAATAGGTGCTGCGGGCCCGCTGCTTTCAATATTAGAGGAAATGAAAATATGATTTGGTTTTATGCTTCAGAAGATGGATTCTGGTATTATGTAGAAGCTGGAATTTATAAAGAATGACTATGTTTAGCGCCTTACATTCGCACAACACCTGAATCTGTCGAAAAATCCACTATTTCTGGTATTATTTCCCATTGTAGAAATCTGCCATTTTCTAAGTTGTTGTTTTTCGGATATGTCGAGGGTTTTTTTAATAGGATGACAACATCCCGACCAATTCTGTCTCAACTAATAATCTTCCAATCAATCTTACGCTATGACCGATTTCGTCCACTTACATAATCATACCCATTACAGCATCCTCGATGGGGCCATAAGGATTCCGGATATGGTGGCTGAGGCCAAAAAGCAGGGTATGAAAGCCCTGGCCATCACCGATCACGGATGCATGTTCGGGGTGATCGAATTCTACCAAGAGTGCCTCCGGGCGGGAATTAAACCCATCGTGGGGATGGAGGTCTACCTGGCCCCGGGGAGCCGGCTGGATAAAACCACCAATAAGGGCCCATACGAAGGGGCTTATCACCTGACCCTTTTGGCCAAAAACATGGCCGGCTACCGAAACCTGATGAAGCTTTCCAGCATTGGGTATCTGGAGGGTTTTTACTACAAACCCAGGATTGATAAGGAAGTGCTGACCCGCTGCCATGAGGGGTTAATCTGTCTCTCAGGGTGCTTAAAGGGGGAATTAGCCCAGGCGCTTAAGGCTGGTAAGGGCAAAAAGGCCCGGGGGATAGTAGAGGAATTCCAAGGCATTTTCGGGGAAGACTACTACATCGAGGTGATGAATCACGGGCTGGACGAAGAGGTCATGGTCGGGGAACGATTGGCAGATATGGCCGCCGGGATGGATTTAGAGCGGGTGGCCACCAACGACGTCCATTATCTCAAACATGAACATGCCCAGGCCCACGACATCCTGCTCTGTATTCAGACGGGGAAGGACCGGGAGGATCCCAAGAGGCTACGGTTTAACACGGATCAGATATACTTTAAAAGCCCCCAGGAAATGGCTCAGGCTTTTCAGGGGAGCGAGGATGTATTGGCGAACACCTTGAAGGTGGCTGAGAATTGTAATCTGGTGTTGGATTTTGGGGAGAGGCACTTTCCTCATTACTTACTTCCTGAGGTGGAAACAGCCCGGGATTTGAACGAATATCTGGGGAAACTGGCCCGGTCGGGGCTGGAGAGGCGCTATGGGTCACCCAGTTTGGGGATGCGGGACCGGCTGGAATATGAATTGGGGGTGATCGGCCGCATGGGTTTTGCCGGATATTTTCTCATTGTAAAAGATTTCATTGACTATGCCAGAAGCCAGGACATTCCGGTAGGGCCGGGAAGGGGTTCGGCGGCCGGGAGCTTAGTCTCCTACTGCCTGGGGATCACCAATATTGATCCCATTAAATTCGATCTTCTTTTTGAACGGTTCTTGAACCCGGAGCGTTTGTCCCTACCGGACATTGACATTGATTTTTCCGACGCCGGACGGGACCGGGTGATTGACTATGTACGTCAGAAGTACGGGACGGGCAACGTGGCCCAGATCATTACCTTCGGCAAGATGCTGGCTCGAGGGGTGATCAGGGACGTGGGTCGGGTGCTCAAAATTCCCTACGGGGAGGTGGACCGGCTGGCCAAGCTGATCCCCTTTGGTCCCCAGGTTTCCCTGACCCGGGTCTTAAAAGAAGTGAAAGAGTTTCGGGAGGCTATTGAGGATAACGAGATCTATCAACAATTAATTGAGCACGCCTTGGTTTTGGAGGGGTTGAACCGTAATGCCTCTACCCACGCCGCCGGGGTGGTCATGGCGCCATCCGAGCTGATTAATTTCGTTCCCCTGTTTAAGCCTTCCAAGGGGGAAGAGATCACCACCCAGTATGACATGGACGCCCTGGACGAAATCGGACTTTTGAAGATGGATTTTTTAGGCCTCCGCACCCTGACGGTGATTGATGAAACACTGAAAATGCTTCACCACCGGGGGGTTGACCTGGAGATTGACAAAATCCCAATGGATGATACCCGAACCTTCCAGCTTTTTTCCAACGGGGAGACGGTGGGTATCTTTCAATTTGAATCCAGCGGTATGAGGGATTGCCTGCGAAAGCTCCAGCCGGAGAGGTTGGGTGACCTCATCGCCCTGAACGCCCTCTACCGCCCCGGACCCATGATTCACATTGACGAGTTCATCCAGCGCAAGCACGAGACCAAGGATATTAAATATCCACATCCCCTGCTGGAGCCTATATTGAAGGAGACCTACGGGATCATCGTCTATCAGGAGCAGGTGATGCGGATCGCCTCTGATTTCGCCGGCTTCAGCCTGGCCAGGGGGGATATTTTGCGAAAGGCGATGGGCAAAAAGCAGACGCGGGTGATGAAATCCCTGGAGGCTGAGTTCATCGCCGGGGCGGCGGCAAAAGACATTGATGAGGAAACGGCCCGGAAGGTGTTTGACCTCATCTCCCGGTTTGCCGAATATGGGTTCAACAAATCCCACTCAGCTGCCTACGCCCTGTTGGCTTACCAGACAGCCTACCTGAAAGCCCATTACCCGGTCGAGTTTATGGCGGCTTCCCTCTCCAGTGAAATGGATTCCAGCGATCGGATTATGGTTTTGTTGGATGAGTGTCGGCGAATGGACATAGTGGTGCAACCCCCGGATGTCAACCAGGGATTTTATAAATTTACGGTTGTGGACGGCAAGATAGGATTTGGGCTGGGAGCCATCAAGAACGTGGGCCAGGGGGCCATCGAATCCATCATCCAGGCGAGGGAGCAAAAGGGCTCCTTTCATACCTTGTTTGATGTGGTGGAGGGGGTGGATACCAGGTTAGTCAACAAAAAGGTGCTGGAGAGCCTGATCAAGGCTGGGGCTATGGACTCATTGGAAGGCCATCGGGCCCAGCTTTTAGCCGGGGTGGAGATGGCCACCGCCTACGCCCAGGGCTTTCAAGAGGATCGGGAGTTGGGGCAGACCAGTATCTTCGACCAGGGCCACGAAGCGGGAGGGACTTTTGGACGCCACCAGCCCCACCTTCCCGGGGTGGACCCCTGGACGAAAACCGAATCCCTGTCCCGGGAGAAGGAACTTCTGAGTTATTACATTTCCGGACACCCCCTCAACAAATTCCGTGATGAGGTGGAGGCTTTTTCTTCCTTCAAGTTCGATGATACCGATTCCGTCAAGGATGGGCGGTTGGTGCGGGTGGGGGGGATTATTACCAGGGTAAAGACCCATCAGGCCCGAAACGGCCGTATGGCTTTTGCCACCCTGGAGGATTTTACCGGAACAATCGAGCTTTTGATCTTCTCTGATACCTATCAAAAGTTCCGCCGGCTGGTTCGGGCCGACTCCATGGTAATGGTCATCGGTCGTGCCTCTACAAAGGAAAACGAGAGCATAAAGGTTATCGCTGAGCGGATTATCCCCCTGACAGAGGCCCGAAGCAGGTTGGCCAAACGGGTCTGCCTTTCCCTGTCCACTCAGGGCCTGGGCGGGGAAACACTGAATGAAATTGACCGCATCCTGGGACAGCACGGGGGAAAATGTGCGGTAGTCATGAAACTTAAGACCGAATCAGGGGAGGAGCTGTTCATCAGATCGGACAAATATAGGGTGGACCCCAGCCATGGGTTGATTGATGAACTGAAAGACATCCTGGGCCGAGAGAACGTCTGGATTGAGGGATAGTGCCGATGAGGGTTGTTCTTCAACGGGTGAAGGGGGCTTCTGTTTCGGTTTACGGGAAGGTGGTGGGAGAGATCGGGAGGGGATTGGTGTTGCTGATGGGGGTAAAGGAAGGGGATGGTGAAAAACAGGCCTTGACTCTGGCGGAAAAATGTTTGAACTTAAGGGTTTTCGAGGATGAGAAGGGGAAGATGAATCTCTCTGTCCGGGATATAGGGGGTGAAATCCTGGCCGTCTCTCAGTTTACTCTTTATGGGGATTGTCGCAAGGGGAGAAGACCCAGCTTCGTGGAAGCGGCTCCTCCCCAAGTGGCCGCTTTTCTTTATAATAAATTTATAGAATGCCTTAGTGAAAGCGGGTTAAGGGTAGAAAAGGGGGTCTTCGGGGCCAAAATGCTGGTAAACATCCAAAACGATGGGCCGGTGACTTTGGTGCTGGAAAGTTAAAAATTTATTTTTGACCTCATCGGGTAAGACCACCCCATTTTTAGTTTGGCGTCTTTGTTGGAGCAGTTGTTTTGGGTAGATCCGACAGGTGCCTGACCGATAGGTTTCCGGTGCCATAGGTTCTCGTAGTTTTTTAGGGATCAAAAGAACCATACAAATTCATTTGTGCAAGCAGAAAATGCAGTTCTCCAGGACTAATCCACAGGATTTTTCTGGGGCGGAATGAATTTGTCCGAAGCGCCCTAGGGGATTACGGCATAAAGGTGGGGAGGTTTTTCCGGACCCCTCCAAAGTTGCGTTCTAAAATAGCTTGATTTTTATCCTTTTGTTCCGTATATTTTTATTCAAAGTTAGAAATTATTCCCAAAAGAGCGAGCACTGATGAAGAACGTGAGTATTGATGGAAAACATCTATCAGTTAATAAACTGATGAGGGTAGCTGTAAAGAAGGCCGGCCTCAGTCTGGCGAAATCGGTTGTTCAGCGTATCGGGCGGGCTCGGGCAGTGGTGGAAAAGGTAATTGAAAGCGGAGTGGTGAAATACGGGATTAATACCGGGTTCGGTAAGCTTTCTGAGTTGATCATCACTGGGGATCAGATGGATCAGCTTCAAGAAAATCTAATCCTCAGTCATGCCAGTGGGGTGGGAAGTCCGCTTCCAGAGGAGATCGTACGGGCGATTATGGTTCTCAAGGTACACAACCTGGCTGCCGGATATTCGGGATGTCGGCTTGAGGTGGTCAAGACGTTAGTGGATATGATCAACGCCGGGGTCCATCCCATTATTCCAGAGAAAGGGTCGGTGGGCGCCTCGGGGGATCTGGCCCCCCTGGCCCACATGGCGCTGGTAATGATCGGT
>JADHWK010000038.1 GCA_016783505.1 Candidatus Zhuqueibacterota bacterium
GCCAGCCTCAAATAGGTTGGTTTTTTTTATTTTATGGTTGCTAATAATAAAAAAAATTTGTATATTTTCATCAATAGAATTGAGGAAAACGGAGTTCATAAATTGGCCAATTTGGCTAAAATATTAGTGGATAGTGCCAGAAAGAAGCCCGATAAGGTTGCCATTTTATTCGGGCAAAGGGAGATAACCTACCACTTTCTGAACTATTCGGTTGATAGATTAGCCCAGGGCCTGAAAGGGGTGGGCATAGGCCAGGGGGACCGGGTAATCTTGATGCTTCCCAATATTCCCCAATTTCCCATCTCCTACTATGCCCTGCTTAAAATAGGGGCCCAGGTGATCCCGGTTAACATTATGTTCAGGAAGATGGAAATCCGGCATTTGGCCGGGGATTCTGGGGCCAAAGTGGTCATCGGATGGGAGGGGGTTCAGAGGAACATTTTGGGGGGAATAAGGGGGGTCAGTTCAATAAAAACCCTCATCTTCCTGGGGGAAAAGATCCCCAAGGGCGCCTACAGTCTTACGGAGCTAATAAGGGGAAATGATCCCTTGCCTAAGATGGAGAAGACAGCCGCTGACGATACTGCGGTGATCCAGTATACGGCGGGGATAACGGGTCCTCCCAAAGGGGCTGAACTGACCCATCAAAATATGATTTCCAATGCCGTTAGCTGTAAGAGCGTCCTGGGGGTAGGGGCGAGAGACCGGCTGCTGGCAGCCCTGCCCCTCTTTCATCCCTTTGGACAGACGACCATGATGAACCTCGCTTTTGTGGCCGGGGCAACGATGGTTCTCCATCACCGTTTTGTGCCCAGCGAGATATTAACATCCCTCGAGGAAAACGGGATTACCCTCTTCGCCGGGGTTCCTTCCATGTTTCAGGCGTTGATAAATTATCCTAACCCAGAAAAAGTTCGCTTCAAGTCTTTGAGATATTGTGTATCTGGGGGAGCACCCCTATCGGCCAGCACCCTGACTGCTTTTGAAGAAAAATTTGACACCACCATCCTCGAGGGATACGGGCTTTCGGAGACCTCCCCGGTTGTCTGCCTTAATCAGCCCCATAGGCCTCGCAAACCGGGCTCGGTTGGTTTTCCCATCCCAGGTGAAGAGATGAAAATCGTGGACCAGAGTGGACAGAAACTTCCCCCGGGGGAAGTGGGGGAGATCATCGTTCAAGGAGAGAATGTGATGAAGGGCTATCTTGGCCGCCAGGAGGCCACCGAAGAGGTTCTCCGGGGGGGATGGTTCCACACCGGTGATCTCGGTCGAAAAGATGAGGAAGGCTACTTCTATGTAGTGGGCCGTAAGCATGAGCTGATTATTAAGAGTGGGTTCAACGTTTATCCTCGGGAGATCGAGGATCTCCTACTCCTCCATCCCAGGGTGGCAGAGGCGGCGGTGATCGGAATCCCTGATCCCGAAAAAGGGGAGGATATAAAAGCTTTTATCGTTTCAAAAAAGGGAGAAAGCATTACCCCAGAGGAAATCATTGACTACTGCCGGGAGAAGATGGACCCCTATAAGTGTCCACGTGAGGTGGAATTTGTGCCCACGCTGCCCAGAAATTCGTCCGGCCGGCTGTTAAAGAGCAAGCTTAAGGGCTGAATTATAATGTCGTTCCAACTAAATAATACTAAAGATCAGCAACGAAAATAAATTATGAGGCATTAAAATGGAAGCATATGAATTTTTATTGAAACATTCAAAGGAACTCTCGGAGAAATATCCTGTGAAATATTTGGCAATAATTGGTAATGAGGTAGCAGCTATAAGCAATTCTACTCATGAAGCGTATAAAAAGGTGAAAGCAAAGTATCCTGACAAAAAGGTTCATATAAGTTATATGCCCACTCCAGAAGAGGTGAACATCCTAATATGAACTTCAAATACCAGAAATTAGCAGGGAGATTAATGCCTATAGTTCCGATTGAACTTATCGGCAGAATGGATATATTTGATAGATTTAGGATATGCTTTGACGAATCTGAAAAGCTGTGGAATTTTATATTAAAAATTAATGTGAGTCTAAATAATAACAATATGTTATATGGAGGTTACGGGTGAAAGAATACAGTGCTGATCTCATACGGAACATCGGTTTTATTGCCCATGCCGAGGTGGGAAAGACCTCGCTGGCTGAGGCCATATTATTTGCGGCTGGGGAGACGACCCGGCTGGGGTCTGTGGAGGAGGGTAACACAATTTCCGATTGTGGTCCTGATGAAATAAAGCGGAAAATTTCTATCAGCACATCACTTCTGCACTGCGAATGGAAGAAACATAAGATCAACCTTCTGGATACACCGGGATACAGCGATTTCATCGGAGAGGTGAAAGGGGCGCTGAGGGTGGTGGACACCGGGCTGGTTCTCTTAAGCGGTCTTACAGGTGTGGAGGTGATGACAGAACAGGTCTGGGGATTTGCAAAAGAATACGGAATCAGCCGCTTCATCTTTATCAATAAGTTGGATAAAGAACACGCTGCCTTTGATCAAGCGTTGGCCACAGCTAAGGAAGCCTTTGGCGGAGGGGTGCTTCCGCTACAGTTTCCCGTAAACGAAGGTGTAGGGTTTGATACGGTGGTTGACCTTCTGCTAATGAAATGTCTGAAGTTTAAAAAGGACAGGAGCGGCACCGCTCAGATCAGCGACATACCCGCTGACTTGAAATCAAAAGCTGATGGGCTTCGGGAGAAGCTGATCGAGGCGGCAGCTGAAAGCGATGACGAACTTTTAGAGATCTACTTCGATAAAGGAACCCTCACCGAAGAAGAATTTAATCGGGGGCTCAAGCACGGGATTGCCCAGGGGTCGGTTTTTCCCGTTCTGTGTGGGTCGGCGGGGGAAAATATGGGGGTCCACCAACTGTTAGGTGCCCTTGTTGATCTGGCCCCCTCGCCGTTGGACAGACCGGGACCCGTTGCCAAAAATGTGGATACGGGGGAAGAGGTCCCGCTAAAATGTGATCCTACCGCTTCCCCAAACCTGTTTATCTTTAAGACCATCTCTGAAGCCCATGTGGGGGAACTTTCCCTGTTTCGGGTCTACTCGGGGGTCCTGAAATCGGGGGCCGACCTTTTTAATCCCAATCGGGATCATGGGGAAAAGATCGGCCAGATCTATCTGTTAAATGGGAAGACCCGTAAGGAGGTGGGCAATGTTCCCTGTGGGGACCTGGGGGCGGTGGTTAAGCTTAAGGATTCCCATACCGGGGATACCCTGTGCGACCGCAAAAGCTCGGTCGTGCTGCCTGAGATTGCCTTCCCTGTCCCTGTAATCCGCACCGCCGTGATACCAAAGTCCAAGGGGGACGAGGAGCGTATCTCCAGTGGGCTGGCCAGCCTCCACGAGGAGGATCCCACCTTTCTGGTCCACTACGATCCGGAATTGAAGCAGACCATTATTTCCGGTCAGGGAGAGCTACATCTGGCCATTATTATCAACCGGCTAAAGGAAAAATTTGGGGTTGATGTGACCGTCGAGGAACCCCGCATCCCCTACCGGGAGACCATCCAGGCGGCCTCGGAAAAGCAATATCGCCACAAGAAGCAGACCGGGGGTCGGGGACAGTTCGGGGAGGTCTTCATCCGGATTGAGCATAGCGACAGGGGGGAGGGGTTCGAATTCGTGAACAAGATCACCGGGGGGGTTATCCCCACCAAGTTCATCCCATCGGTGGAAAAGGGAATCGTGGAAGCTATGGAATCTGGGGTGCTAGGCGGGTATCCAGTCGTTGACCTACAGGTAACCCTGTTTGACGGTAAATACCATCCGGTGGATTCATCAGACATTGCCTTTAAGTTGGCCGGGCTATTCGCCTTTAAGGGGGCCATGAAGGAGGCAAAACCGGTGCTTCTGGAACCCATCTATGATGTTGAAGTTACGGTTCCTGAGGAATATATGGGAGACGTTATGGGGGACATCTCCAGCCGGAGGGGGAAGATTTTGGGCATGGATTCGGAGGGAAAATTTCAGCTCATCCGGGCTCAAGTTCCCCTGGCTGAGCTCTATAAGTATTCTACTTCCTTGCGGTCAATGACGGCCGGCCGCGGGATCCATCGGCGTAAATTCTCACACTACGAAATCGTCCCCCACGAAATCGCCGATCGCATCATTGCCGAGGCCGAAAAGATGAAGAAAGAATCCTGAGCCCAATTTAGCGACCGGGAAGACAAAATTTACGTTTTACTCTGATAATGGCTTAACAGGATGGATACAGACCACCGAGGGAAGAACGGTGGTTTTTATCTCATTTACTAAACTTTGGCAAATTTTAAATCTCGAAGGTTCGGGATAGGATTTGTTTGTCCCGAACCTTCGGGATGGGATTTGGAGCTTGTGATTTATAAATTTTGATCATTTTGCTAAAGTTTTGTCATTTAATTAAGGAGTTTGGGATGGAACACCTATGGGCCCCATGGCGTATGGAATATATTCGGCAGTTTGAAACCGGGGCTGGAAACGGATGCCTCTTTTGTCGTAAGTCACGATCCAAGAATGACCGGAAGAACCTGGTGCTCTATCGGGGGGGGGGAAGTTTCTGTATGATGAATCTGTTCCCCTACAACAACGGTCACATTATGGTGGCTCCATACCGACATACGGCCAGACTGGACGAACTGGATGACGGGGAGTATGACGACCTGAGCCAGTTGGTCAGACTCGCTGTCAGGGTCATCGAGGGGGTGTTTTCCCCCCATGGGTTCAACATCGGCCTCAACCTTGGTCGGGCGGCTGGGGCGGGAATTGAGCACCATCTACATTACCATATTGTCCCCCGATGGCAGGGGGATACCAATTTTATGCCGGTGACGGGGAACACGAAGGTGGTCTCAGAAGGGCTACAGGAGACGTGGGCGAGACTGAAACGGGGATTTGAAGATATTAACAATCAAGACTATGGGAGTTGATATTGTCAAAGCATAAAGAATTTATTAAAATAGTTCGAGATGTTGCTAAGGAGAAGATTTTGTACCTTCCCCATGCCATTACACAGATGAATAAACCGGATAGGATGATTTCTACCGAAGAAATTAGATTTGCTATTTTCAATGGCGAGATTATTGAAGACTATCCAGAAAATGCTCGAGGTCATAGTTGTTTAATTTTGGGATGGAAGGATAGACCTGTTCATGTCATATGTGCTCCAAAAGATAATTATTTAACCATAATAACTGCTTATTTGCCCAGTTTAAAAAAGTGGAAGGCCGATTACAAAATAAGAAAGGGGTGAGAAAATGCGATGCTATGTTTGTAATGGTGAAATGAAGAAAGGAAAGGGAAGCTATAATATTCATAGAAAAGGGTATCACTTCATTCTGGATGAAATTCCAGCATGGGTTTGTGAAAATTGTGGTGAAACCTATTTTGAAGAGGACGAAGTTGAAGAAATTCAAAGCCTGATTGATGAACTGGATTCAAGGATAAAGAAAATTAACAAATATGATCTGGAATACGTATAGTGTCGAGTTTTCAATAGGAATCAATGGGCGATTACTATTATTTGGATAAATTTTCCGATCAGATTCGGCTTTGTACCCGCTGCGGCCTCTGCAGGGCGGTCTGCCCGGTGTTTGCCGTAGAAGGAACGGAATCTCAAGTTAGCCGAGGGAAGATTGCCCTGATGGAAGGGGTCGTCAACGGGGATCTAACCCTCAGCGAGGCGTTTGTACAGAACATGGGGGTGTGTGTAAATTGCAAGGCCTGCATACAAAACTGCCCCAGCGGGGTGGCCTTCGATGATCTCATCCTGTCGACCCGGGCGGAGCTCGCTGGCGCCGGTCACCTTCCTTTTCTGAAGCGCTTTATCTTTCGTCAATTATTAAAACGGGGCCGGCTGGTGCCACCGGTAGCCAGATGGGTCTCTTTTTTTCAGCGGGTTATTCTTCGGGGACTTAAGGAAAACTCTCCCTACCGCCTGCTTTTACCGCTGGCAAATGTGGACAGCGATCGCATCCTGCCGGTGTTTGCCAAGACTTCCTATCTTGCTGAAGCCCCCGAAGTGGCGGAAGTTCCGGGTCACCGGATGCGGGTCGGCTATTTTGTGGGCTGTTCGGGAAATCTAATCTATCCCCAGATCCCCCGCAGCGTGGTCAATTTATTAACATTGAACGGGGTAGAAGTGATCATTCCCCCGGAGCAGGTCTGCTGCGGAACTCCTGTATTTAACGCCGGGGATTTCGAAACAGCAAAAGATCTGGCCCGACAGAATCTGGATGTTTTCAATCACCTGGAGGTTGAAGCTATTATTACCGCCTGCGGTTCCTGCGGTCTGGCCTTAAGGAGGGAATATCCGGTTCTTCTGGGAGTAGGGGAATTTGATATGCCGGTGTATGATGTCAGCGAATTTCTCATCCACGTCCTGAGTTTTGATAAGACGCTGGCTCGGGGGGATGAAATTAGGGATTATGATAGGGAGATGAAAGTAACTTACCACGACCCCTGTCATCTCAACCGGGGAATGGGTGTGAACCGCACCCCGAGACTGCTCTTGAAGGCTTTATTTGGGGAGAACTTTGTGGAGATGGAGGGGGCAGAGGAGTGTTGCAGTGGGGGGGGGACGTTTAGCTTAAGCCATTACCGCATCGCCAAGGGGATCGGGGAGAAAAAACTACAAAACATCCAGCGAAGCGGATGCGACATTTTGGCCACCGGATGCCCGAACTGCATTATGCGGCTGCGGGAAATAGTGGAACAGGCCGATTTAGCCGTTCAGGTTGTTCATTTTATAGAACTACTTAGTGAGGTTGACCTTCACAGAGAAGAGAAAGAAAAGACGAATTTCGTCGAAAAAAAAATAGGAGGATCAAATGGCCGGGATGAAAAAAATTTCTCCCCCCCTGTCCGACACCGACGTGGAGGGGCTGAAGGCCGGGGATGAAGTTCTGATCACCGGGGTTCTATATACGGCCCGGGATGCGGCTCACAAGCGGTTGGTAGCCCTGCTTGATGAAGGCAAGGAACTTCCCGTTGACTTGAAGGGTCAGATTATTTATTTTGTGGGTCCCACACCGGCCAAGCCGGGTCAAGCAATCGGATCGGCGGGGCCCACCACCTCTTATCGAATGGACCCCTATTCCCCCAAGCTAATCGCCCACGGGCTGAAAGGAATGATCGGAAAAGGGGAACGGGGGGAGGTAGTGGTGGAGGCTATGAAAAAGCATAAGGCGGTTTATTTTGCCGCGGTGGGGGGAGCCGGTGCTCTGATTTCTAAAGCCATCAGGGCATCTGAGATTGTGGCCTATGAGGAGCTGGGGGCGGAGGCCATCCGACGTCTGCAGGTAGAGGATTTTCCGGCCATTGTGGCCCAGGATTGTTACGGGAAAAACCTTTTTCAGCTCGGAAGGGAAAAGTACCAAAGGCTGTAAACAGAAGGGATGGATGGAAGGATGGAATAGTGGAAGGGCCTTTATTATGAACATGATTCCATTATTGCAAAAAGCAAAGGTCGAGACTTCATCAGAATTTTCATTTAATCTTTATAAATATTGTCTGTCCGGAAACACCCATAATTTTTGTCATACCGGTAATCTTTAAGCCGGAATCTTCTAAATTTCGGTAATAGATTCCCGTTAAAAACATGCGGGAATGACCAACTCGGACAGATACTAAATAGCTTCAAAGATCGGTTCTGAGTTGCTTTTTGAGCAGCATCATAAATTAACAATGAGGAAATCATGCTTTACAAATGGAAATTGGGCATGATCACCTGGGTGGTCCATCGGGTCAGCGGGGTGCTGACGGCCCTTGCTCTGATCCTATACATCTGGGTGCTCAGTCATTTCTATTCACCAGCCGGTCCTGATCGGGCAATGGAGGTATTAAAGTCTCCACTCTTCAAGTGGCTATCCATAGGTCTTTTAGGGGTAATCATCTACCACGCCATGAATGGGGTACGCATTCTCCTGGTGGACTTTGGCTTGGAGGCCCGCTACCACAAGGTGCTTTTTTGGGTGCTGATGGGAGCCGGGATCCTGATCTTTCTATTCGGGGCTTATCCCTTTTGGCTGCATGCCTTAAAGGCCTGACATTTTTCTTAAACATTAGGTAAAAGGGAAGTCGGAAAGCTATGGAGTTCGGAGTACGGAGTGAAATTGATGGGAAGATACTTGAGGAGGAAAAGGGATGAGGGTATATGGAACCAGTAGTTACGGTGCGGTGGCCTGGTTTTTCCAGCGCATTTCGGGGATCGTCCTGTTGGTCATGCTGTTGATTACCCTTTGGGGCCTTGGCTATTCCGGGGAAGAAGGGATTACCTTAAAGGTCATCGCGGATAGGATAAAGCACCCTTGGTGGAGGTTTTTTAATTTGGTTTTTTGGTTTTTTGCCCTTACCCACGGCATAAACGGGTTGGTCATCCTGCTCCAGGATTACGTGCGAAGGGATTGGGCCCGGCTGACCCTCTACGGATTTCTAATGGTGCTGGGATCATTGGGTTTGGTGTTGGGAGCGATAACAATATTGCCTTTTAAATAGGAGTTTGGAAGATGGTGCACAGGCATGATGTGGTGATCGTGGGCGCGGGGCTGGCGGGACTGCGGGCCGCTCTTGAGACCAGCCCTTATGTAGATACAGCGGTTATATCAAAGGTTTTCCCCACCCGATCTCAATCCGGGGCCGCTCAGGGGGGAATCGCTGCCTCTATCGGGAATGTAGACCCGGAGGACAACTGGGAATTTCACATGTTTGATACGGTGAAGGGGGGCGATTTCTTAGGGGATCAGGATGCTATTGAGGTGATGGTGCGGGAGGCCCCCCAGGTGGTCTATGAATTGGAGCACATGGGGGTTCCCTTCAGCCGGACCCCAGGGGGACGGATTGCCCAGCGGCCCTTCGGTGGACATACGCTGAACTTTGGGGGGAGGAAGGCGAACCGGGCCTGTTATTCTGCCGACCGCATCGGGCATGTGTTACTGCACACCTTGTATGAACAGGCGTTAAAAAACGGGGTTCGGTTTTACAATGAGTTTCAGGTCCTTTCGTTGATCATGAAAGAAGAGGGCTGCTGTGGAGTGGTAGCATATGACATTTCCGGGGGGGAATTTATGATTTTCCACGCTAGGGCGGTGCTGTTCGCCACCGGCGGCGGCGGGCGAGCCTATAAAATTACATCCAACGCTTTTGCCAGTACCGGGGATGGACTGGCCATCGTCTACCGGGCCGGGCTGCCCATTCAGGATCTGGAATTTGTCCAGTTTCACCCCACTGGACTTTATCCGCAGGGTATCTTAGTGACAGAGGGGGCCCGGGGGGAGGGTGGCTATCTGCTCAACGGTAAAGGGGAACGATTCATGAAGGGATACGCCCCCACCCTGATGGAACTCGCCCCCCAGGATGTCGTCGCCCGGGCCGAGCAGACCGAAATTGACGAAAGGCGGGGGGTCGAGGGGAAGGATTACCTGCACTTAGACATCAGACATTTAGGGGTGGGTAAAATAAAAACTTCGCTTCCCCGAATCCAGGAATTGGCTTTAAAATATTCAAGGGTGGATGCCACCTGTGAACCCATTCCCATTCATCCCACTGCCCATTATTATATGGGTGGAATCCCCACTAACCTCGATGGTCAGGTCACCCGGGACGAAAAGAATACAGTGGTGCCGGGGCTGTTTGCCGCTGGGGAATGTGCCTGTGTCTCCGTCCACGGGGCCAACCGACTGGGGGCAAACTCCCTTTTAGAAGCGGTGCTTTTCGGCAGGCAGACGGGTAAGGCAGTAGTTGGCACCCTCGGTGATCTGAAATGGACCGACCTGCCGAAGGATTCCAAAAAAGAAGGGCGGGATGAAATAACCTGGGTTTTAGAGGGACAGGGACACGAATCCGTCCCCGACATCCGTAAGGAGCTTCAAGAATCAATGACGGCCAATTGCGGAATCTTCCGTCACGAAGATTGGTTAAAAAAGCAATTGGACATCATCCACGAGCTGACCCGACGTTATCAGAACATCCACATTGATGATAAAGGAAAACGTTTCAACACCGACCTTTTAGAGGCCATCGAACTGGGACACATGCTGGAATTTGCCAACGTCATCGTTTACGGAGCGCTGAGGCGGGAGGAGAGCCGGGGCAGCCATTTTCGAAGGGATCTCCCTCAGCGGGATGACAAAAAGTGGCTCAAACATACCCTGGCCTATAAGACCGATGGTGAACCCCAATGGAAGTACAAACCGGTTGTTATCACTAAGTATCAGCCGGAGGAAAGGAAGTATTAACCCAGAATCGGGATTTAATTATTAGTTGATTGCTGATTGTTGATTGTTATGAAAAAAGAGTTTTTAAAACTGGAGGATATAACAGCTTATCGAATTGTTTCTGAGCTTGGTGATTATGTTTGGGAGATTGTTTCGAAATGGGATTGGTTTAGCAAAAGAACCCTTGGTTCACAATTTGTTGATGCCACAGATTCTATTGCTGGAAATATCGCTGAAGGTTTTGGTAGTTATCATAAGAAGGATAAGCAAAAATTTTATTACAATGCACGGGGTTCCGTTTATGAATCTGCCCATTGGTGCAAGAAATCTTATAAACGAAAACTTATTACTAAAGAAGAAAATGAATATATTATGGACGGGTTAAGAAAACTCCCAAAAGAAATTAATACATTTATAAAAATCACTGGAAACTTAAAGATTTAAATTTAGCAATCAGTAATTAACAATCAGCAATGAATCGTGGATTCTCAAGGATTTCAACACGTTGCACCAATGTCTTATTAGCGTTCATCTAAAGTTGAGGGAAAGTCATGAAGCTTAATTTTAGAGTTCTTCGTTTTAATCCTGAGAAGGAGACCAAGCCCCGCTACCAGGATTTTGAGGTCGTGGTGGGCGAGGGATGGACGGTATTGGATGCTATGAACGAGATCAAATGGCATCATGACGGCAGCCTTTCCTTTCGCCGCTCCTGTCGGGAAGGCATCTGCGGTTCCTGTGCCATGAAGATCAATGGGATCAATTCGCTGGCCTGTGAGACCCGGCTCGAAGACCTGAAATCGAAAAGGATCACCGTTGAACCCCTGCCATCGCTGCCAATTATCCGGGATCTGGTAGTTGAGATGTATGAATTTTACAATAGCTTGACCCCGATCAAGCCTTATCTGATAAATCCCAGCCCGCCCCCGGACAAGGAAAGAATTCAGTCCCCTGAAGATCAGCAAGTATTCGATGGGTCGGTGAACTGCATCTTGTGCGGGGCCTGCACCACTTCCTGTCCCTCCTTCTGGGCGAACCATGATTATTTGGGACCGGCAGCTCTGCTGAAGGCTTTTCGATTTGAATTCGATTCCCGGGATGGGGGGACCCCGGAAAGGTTGCCGAGTCTGGATTCCAAATACGGCCTGTGGCGCTGCCACACAATATTTAACTGTGTTAACGCCTGTCCTAAAAAAATTAACATTAATGATGCTATTGGTAAGTTGAAGAGAAAAGTGATAAGCGAGAAATTCTGAAACGCAACCGTTGCTTCAAGGTTGCACCTTGAAGTATTATAAAATTATTATACCCCTTTTTATTTTAAGGCCAGGGACAAATCGCCCTTAGCATTATTTTATGAAAATTTACCGCTGTATTTTCCTCAGCTCTGTTAGGAGGGATTTAACTTTTTTTTCATTTATGGCTTAATTTTAAAACCTTTTTTCCCTGTCTTGTGTCAAAGTAGTTTCATTCCCGATGTTTCGGGATAACTTCTTATAATTCAAAAGGATGATCTTTATACATTAGATAGGAATGAATTCACAAGGGATTAATTCAGGTGATTATGGGAATAATAGTAATGGTTTGAGAGGATTTCCATAATTACCATCATACCCAGTGTATTTATTCAACACACTTGGCGAACAGACGGTGTAGCAAGGGAATTCGGTCATGTAACGCCGTGAATGGCGTGGGAGAATTTGGGGTGTGTTTGTTTCCCCAGCCATCCCGAAGTTTCGCGACAAGTTCCTGGCTGGGCAATAGACCAGTCGTTTACGACTGGATAGAAAAAAGCGGAAAAATCCCCAGGGCGTTTACGCCCTTATCTTAAATAGCAAAAAAAACAGGAGGAAGAAATGAGAAACATATTTAGAGTCATTACCTTTGCAATTTTATTTGTATCGGTAATGTACTTTATCGGATGCGGATCTGAAGGATCCAAAGCAGAGGGAGGAGGAGTACTTGGTAAATTGCCCTCAATAGCAAAAAAAGCTATTAATGAATTAGAGGGATTACAGGATGACATGATGAAAGCATATAAGAAGATGGACGAAAAAGCCTACAATAAAGCAGAAGAAAAAGCAAAGGAGGTAAAAAAGAAAACAGACGCCGAAATGAAGTCTATAATTGAAGCGAATAATGGTATTGAAATTCCATTTGAACAAGAAGCGGATAAAGATAAATTTTTGATTAAAAACATCAAAGTAACCGGAGCGCATTTTAAGCGCAGAGATAATGAAGCATACATCAATATTGAAGCAACCTTTGAAGCAGTTGTTGATGAAACAGGTACATTATTTACTTACTTGCGTTTTGTTGACAAAGAAGGCAGGGAAATAAAAGGATGGGCCGTATTGATGTTGATGGCTTCTAGGAATAAACCTATTAAAGCCGGAGAAACATATACATTAAAGGGTGCGTATTCCTGTATTGAAAATCTTCAAAATGCAGATAAAATCATAGTTAAAAGCAGGGAGGAATGGGAAAGTAAAAAAAGAGAATAATGGTGTGCAGCATAATGAATTCACTGGTGATTATGGGAATAATAGTAATGGTTTGAGTGGATTCCCATAATAACCATCATATCCAGTGAACCATTATACCCAGTGAATATAGATTCCTGGGATGGGGGGACCCCGGAAAGGTTGCCGGGCCTAGATTCCAAATACGGCCTTTGGCGCTACCATGACATTTTTAACTGCGACGACGCCTGTCCTAAAAAAAATCATATTACTGATGCTATTGGTAAGTTAAAGAGAAAAGTGATTAGCGAAAAATTATGAAGTGAGATGTTAATCTGATAAGATTATTGATAAGCCAACCTCTTCCGGTTGGCTTTTTTGTTATGTGTGCCCGGTATGACACGACCACTTGGAGGTAAGAGTCCTCTACTGGCCCGGCAGGGGGAATCCGCCGGTTGGCGGACTGGACGGCAAGGGTGTCCACCGTGAGGTGGAATCTGAAGGAAGCCGCAGGCAAAACACTGGCCTGACGAACAGGAACTGCATACGAGGCAACCATGCTGGATGAGAGGGCATATAGACTCGAAGTCCAATACCTGCACGGAGAGCTTGGGAGTAGATGCAGCGGGCATAAGCGTGAAGGTGGGTGTGTCTTACCCGGAGAGGTGTGTCAGTCTGCCTTGGGTTACTGTCATCGAGAGGTGTCAGGATGGGCTGACAGAAGTCAGCAGAGGGCATAGTAGGTCACCCGACCGGACTGAAGGCCCGAACATGAACTACAGGACAGGAGCTTGAATTTCGATGACGAAGGAGACGCAGAGTAGTATGGTTGGGATACCCGATTCCATACCGGACAATAGTAGACGGAATCTGCGACGATACGGTGTTGGTGTCCCGAAGTTTCGGGATTACGGCAAGGAGAGGGAACTCCTGCCCGGGGAGTGAGCATTTGATAGAAGCAGTCAATCTGCGACAAACGGCAGAGGCCCCTGGTGGAATGCAGGGGCATATCACATGCACGAGGCATTTCCGAAACGCTTCTTTGATCAACTTGGACTCGTTTCGCTGCTTGATCAGATACTCAACTTTCAAGGCAGTTCTTGAACCGCCGTATACGGGACCGTACGTACGGTGGTGTGGGAGGACGGAGGGCGTGAGCCCTCCTCCTACCCGATTGGCAATTTAAGTAAGAACATTATATTACACAACAACAGAGATGAAAGTGATATGTTTTCATCAAAAGCGTGGATAAAAATCAAATAAAAAAGAGCCTTATCCTATCGTATTTCGTTCACCATCCGAAAGTTTTTGTCAACTTCGTTGTCTAATGAATCAAGAATCCTCTACCTTCGAGAGTTCATTTAGGTCCAGTAATACAGGAAATTCAAAATGTCGGCAAAGCAAGGCTTGAGGGTTGTTCATATTCGCAGGGCGGTGCAGATTCTCTTTTTTGGTATTGTCCTCTGGTTGAGTCTTTCCCACATGGCGGATAAGACTACCACCCCACCCCTCTGCAGCTACTGTCCCATGGGTGGTCTGGCGGGTCTTTATTTCTTCCTCATCTCAGGGGGACAATTCCTCTGGAAACTAACCTACGCCAACTTTATTATCTTAGGTGGTTTGATCCTGATGGGCCTGGTTGTCAAATCGGGCTTTTGCGGCTGGATGTGCCCCTTCGGTTCATTACAGGAATGGATAAACCGGTTGTTCCGAAAAATCAAGGTGAGATTACCCAGGATTAAGAACGATAGACTCAGTCAAGTTAGTATGAAATTGCGCTGGATCAAATATGTCGTCCTCGCCGCCGTCATTCTCAGCACTGCGGTTACGGGCCGGCTAATTTTCCGGGATTGGGATCCCTTTCTGGCGTTTTTTCATTTTGGACATGGGAATTTGGCTTCAACAGCCTATTTAATAATGTGGATTGTTCTATTTCTGTCCATTTTTATTGATCGTTTCTGGTGTAAATACCTCTGTCCCCTGGGTGCAGTGATTGGGTTAATCGGTAAACCAAGCTGGATCAGAGTGCAGCGTAATGAGGAGGAATGTACCAACTGCCAGTTATGCGACAAATCTTGTCCCATGAACCTGAAGCCTTCTCAGATGCAGGGGGTTACATCAGTCGAATGCAACTCCTGTCTGGACTGTCTGGATGTACACCCTAATATCAGGGCCTTAGAACTGAAGACAAAAGGGGGACTTAAAATGTCAAAATATCTTTATCCCGTTATTATTTTAAGTATTTTCTGGGGAAGTGTGGGTCTGGGGAAGCTGACCGATAGCTGGATCACCCCCAATGCCCTGAGAAAGGGGGAAGAACATCAGAGTGGGAAAGACAACCAGATTTTAAAGGTAGAAGAAAAGCAACCCGGTCGGCCAAAGGCGGGAAAGCCCCTATCCAAGAAGGAAATATCTGAACAAAAAGGGAGAAGGGAAATGGAATCCGGGGAAGTGCATGATAGATTTGTAGTTATAAAGGGGAGAGCCATCGAGATCCGGGGATATTTATCCCTAAAAGAGGTTGAAAGAATGACCGGTGTACCCATAGACTATCTGATTAAACAAACGGATCTTCCCATTAATGTAGATGTAAACATCCAGATGGGAAGATTGAAAAGGCGATACGATGATGAAATTGTGCATAAAATCCGGGATGCAATAAGTAATTTTTATGAGGAAGAAACAAATTAGAGCTTTTGCACAACTTTGAAATTACTGGTTTCCCATCAGTCGGGCGCCTGACCGACCTGACTAACCTTACTGACCTGACCGATGGTGTCGGATCATTAAGTGTCATCCAGCAGTTATTTGCAGGAACGCCATATTATTTTTTAAGGACTGTATTGGACAATTGAAAAGGGAAGTCGGAAACTTTCGCCCCGAAACTTGGGGATCGGGACATTTCCGATCTACGTTGATATTGTAGGCAGTTAGTTTTTCTAATCTGACTGCTTTTTTATGTGCCATTTATCTTACCATATTAATTATATCAGGGTGAAGGCACTCCGGATAATGGCCACCACCCCGGATGGCCGTGCGCAGCAGTGGTGTGATACCCCTTTTTACCGTCCAGGCGGCCATGAGCACCGAACATAGGGCCCCGCCGACCAGCAGCAGGGCTAATTCCCTGGTGGCCAGATAGGCGGCTGGTCCCACAATGCGGGTTAATCCCTTGGCCAAATACAGACTTCTTTGTTACAACCTTTGTTTCCATCATTTTAGAATATATACTTTAGCAAGTGTTAAAGCACCAAGAACGCTTATGAGTATTCCCATGACTAATTTTAATATTCCTGACTTTAGTTTTTTTGTCGTGAAGGCTGCAAGGGGCGTAGATGCCACTGCTCCAATGATCAAAGGAATTGTCATTTTCCAATATATATTTCCTTTAAGCACGATGTAGAGCAAGAAAGCCACCAAGCATACAAGTCCTTCTGTAAATGAAGTGCTCCCTATTGATTCCTTGGCACTTCTCCCACTTAGTATTTGTCCCCCCGTTACAAGCGGCCCATAGCCTCCTCCACTTATACCTTTATTAAAAGAACTTATTAGGCCGATAGCAATAAGCCTTTTCCATGAGAACCCAAATTCATGTTTTCTTTGTGTCAAAATCATAATCCCTATTGCTAAGACCATTGCTCCAATGTAGGTTTTAAGGACCACTTTAGAAATGTTTACGGCAACAAATACCGAAATTACCGCTCCTGTAATTCCAGAAAGTGTAAGAATGAAAATAACCTTTGAATCCCGAGATTTTGGGATATAGCCTAATCCTCCAAGCCTTCTTTTTAAAAGCTCATTATCTCGTTTAAAGTCTAATTTTATGTTACCAGACTTATGATGGAAAAGCCCAGCAATTATTCCAGTTAAGAATTCAGAGAATAATATAGCTGGAACAACCTGGAGTGGTGCAAATCCTGCTATCAGCAGTAATGGAGTTAGAGTAGTACCGTATCCCATTCCTAAAGAGGAGTCTATATATTCACACAAAAAGGCAGCACCTACTATTACTACAAATATAGCTGGTGTTATCTCCATTATTCCATCTTTACTCCACATTAAAGATTATTTTTAACGTGTCACCAAAACGTTGAAAGAACTTCAATTTCCTTGCCTTTTATTTGTCTAGCAGAGCAAGAAAATACTGCTATTAAAAGTCTTATTAATTTAACATTTGAACTTATTTGTAAATTGTAAAAACTAAGCTCACTTCATATGGACATAGAGGAATCTAATCAGCCATTTAGAAATGAGGGCTTGCTTCTTAATATTTTTCAATGGCCTATTGACTTAGAGCAGTAATATTTTAGCCTGTTGAATTTAGACAGGATAACAGGATGACCAGGATTAAATTTCTGTTAATCCCAATCTTATTATGTTTAGCCGGGGAGTATCCTGCTTTTTTATTGATTTTATTAAAAGAGCATTAATATCATCAAACACCTTTAAAATTAATAGGTTAGCGATTAGATGGCTTTGTATTCCATTAAGCTTACTGTTCCAAAATTATCTGTCAAACGATTTAACTTGATAAAAGGTATTTAACAAGATAATAATCTTGTCAATCCTGTTAATCCTGTCAAAAATTCCATAACTGCGTAAAGTCAATAGGCCATTGAATTTTATTAATTTCTCCTTTTATTTCGTTTTGAAATTCTGTTGACACTATTATAACACCCTTATTGTAGTATTAATATAGCAAAAATTTCCTTTAATGTCAATAAGTTTTTTAATTTTTTGTATGACGGTGCAATTATTTCTTGACAAATACCGTTAAGAATATTATATTTGAATTGTATGATTAGACCTAAATTAATTGCTGACATCCTCACCTCTTTACGGTTGTTGATCGCCCTAGTTACTGTTTTCCTAGGTCTTTTCTAGGGTCAGGAGGCGCTTTTTACAGCCCTGGTCTTGTTTCTCATCGCCTGGGTCACCGACACCCTCGATGGCACCCTGGCCCGAAAGGACCACAGAGGAAGTCATACGTGGATCGGGGACAACGACCTAATCGCTGATGTCCTGTTGGCCCTGTCCACGATTATCTATTTTACCGTGAGCGGAATTATTTCGTTATGGATTTCCGTATTTTACTTTGACTTTATTCTTTTGGTCACGTTTGTTTTCACCTCACAGACCATGTTTGTGACCTTTATCGCCCTGGCGTATGCCCTGTATCTTTTGGTCAGCTATTTCTCCGCCCCACGACTATGGTGAATATTCATCCTCTGGATTGTGACCGCCCTATTGACAACCTGGAATCGCTTCTGGGAAAACGTTCGGGTTTTCCTTTCCGGACTTAAGGATATTGAGGTTGAAGAGCCTTTCGAGAAATGGCTAATTTAGATACAAAGAAATTTTCTGAATGGATTTAAACGGGAGGTGCATTTATTGTCCTCCCGTTTTTGCAAACCCTAAAGATTATATTATACCATAAATACAGTAACTATATTCCAACCTGTCATCGCAATTATTCGATCGGGGCGACTATGAAGATCTGGGAAAAACTCGCTGACGAACTGAAAGGAGAAAAGCTGCAACCCTGGAAGGTGGAGAGAGAAATTCTGGAAAACTATGGCGTTTCCTCCCCGGACCATTTCCGGATGGCGGCCCTGGCCCGGCGAAGGTTTATTGAAGAAATTACCGGCGAGAAATTTCATTTTATCGGGGTTCCGGATAAACCTTATCTAATGCGGTATTACTGCGAAAAAAACGGGCTCATCTGGGAACTGGCGGCCGAGGATGCCGGGTTGAAATGTTCCCTATGCGGGGGTGGACTGAAACCCTTTGGCTCCGAAGGTGAACGCTACGCCCCGTTGGTGTCCAATTACGTGGGGGGACGGGAGGATTATTACTCCTATGCCGGCAGAATGAAGGTCAATGGGAGCGTGGAAAAGGAGTTTGTGAACCTGCTCCAGTATGGAACGGGAAAAGGGCCGATAGGAATAACACGAGGGTGTTACATTATCAACCGTTTCGGTGGGATCAAGGTGAAGGTTTCCCCCTTAGCCGGCGCCTCCAGAAACTTAAGTTATATTTTTTCCAGTTCTGAGGATCGTCAACGGGCCATCGGTGTTATTGAGCGGGTCCTTCCCCGTGTGCGCAATAACATGGAAGAAAGGCTAAAAGAGTTCGGGGGAAAGGTGGCTACGGTGGAATTTTTGCGGGCTGAGGACTGCGATCATTCCCTGCTTTATGTGGACTTTACCGCCGATTTTGAAAACTTTCGGGGACACGGGGACGTCAGCAATGCGGTGGGGTATGCCAAGAAAATCCTGGACCGGGAATTGACCCGAAGGGGGGTTCGCTATGAAATGAGTGTCATCGCCCAGGGCTACGACGGGGATTTGAAACCCAGTCCCCGGAACAAAAGGGGAAGGTACGTGTGCGCCCAGGCGAGGATACCAGTAACTGAAGTTGAAGCGATGACCGGAAAGAATATTGAAAAATTTCTGGCCTATATCCATCTGGATGCTTTAGGGGTGGAAAAGCTGGGCTGGTTCGGTTATACCGGGATGGGCGGAGAGATAATCCCCGGGATGTATAAAGCAACTAAGATTAACCCCCATGCTCCCCTGGTTTCGGCTATGCAGAAAATATTCGCCTCGGTAGAAGGTGATAGGCTGATTTATGGGGTAGAGCTGCCCAACGTAGAAGCGGGAGTGGTATCCTGCCGGGAGGGTCTGGTCCCCCCCATGGGAAGGGAGGCCATGAGAATTATGGGAATCCAGACTGCCGCCGAGTTTGCCGCTTGCCTGGCAGGACAGATATTGGCCGGGGAGTTCAACCTGGCAATAGTAGCTGTGAGTGAAGAGCTCTATAGAAGTCCTTGAAAAGGGTTGACAAAAAGGAAAAAGATTTATATATTATGGGATGTAAGTTGAAATAAAGATATTAAGGGGTGGAGGATGAATAAACTGTCTGAAGATCAGAAAAACGCAGTCCTTTTTATGCAGTTAATCCTAACCTTTCAGGGGGCGGCCATGCAACAGATGGGGAAGATCAAAAACCCCTTGACGGATAAGATTGAACGGGATCTGACCCAGGCTGCTATATCCATTGATATGCTGGACATGATCAAGCAGAAGACCGCGGGCAATCTGACCAAGGAAGAACAACAATTGATTGATCACATCCTGAGCGAATTGAAGTTGAATTATGTGGATGAGCTGGATCGGGAGAGTAAGGATAAGGGGGAGAAAAAGAAAGAAAAGACGAAAACAAGAAGAAAGAGTAAAGAGAAGGGTCTTGTTCAACCCCGCTCAATAATCAGTGAAAGCCAGCCTTAGGCTGGCTTTTCCCATCAGTCGGGCGTCGGTCAGGCGGGTCTGTTGCAGAACTATCGGATAGGAATCAATTTCTATCCTAAATAAGACCATAATTCCAATGAATTGGAATAAATCATCCAATCCAATTTATTGGATTTACAAATAACTTAGGATAGCAATTTATTGCTTAAATTGGCAACGTTTGCTAGTTGCGCCACAGACCCAGGCGCCTGACTGACCTGACCGATAGAAAAAGATTGACTTTTGTGTATATTATTTGTAAATTATCAAGTTAAAATTGAAAGGATCATGATAGAAGGTGTTAAACTCAAGGAACTCCGGGTGATCCCCGATGAACGGGGCCGGTTGATGGAGATACTCCGATCTGACGACGAGATGTTTAAAAAGTTCGGTCAGGTCTATATGACCACCACCTATCCCCAGGTGGTGAAGGCTTGGCACTATCATAAAATTCAGGACGATAATTTTGCTGCTATCAAAGGGATGGTCAAGGTCGTTCTTTACGATGGTCGGGAGGATTCGCCCACCAGGGGGGAGGTTAACGAATTTTTTGTGGGGGAGCACAACCCCCTGTTAATCCACGTTCCCAAAGGGGTCTATCACGGCTGGAAGTGCATTGGCGAAGAGGAAGCTATAGTGGTCA
>JADHWK010000013.1 GCA_016783505.1 Candidatus Zhuqueibacterota bacterium
AACTCAAAAATGCCGAATGGGGACCATTTCCCCATACCAGGATATTCTATCTTAAATTCTACCCCGCCACCCAGGTTCAGCGCCAAATCCCTGGAGGCGGTTTGGGACTTCCGGTCGTCAGTACCATAGGAGGCCTCTACAAGAAAATCTACCTGGGGACCGACTCCGAGGAAGGGGACCAGATCGCCCCTCCCAAAATAGGCCTTTAACATAAGGGGAATAGAAAAGTATCTAAACTGCATAGTTCGATTGTCAAGCAAAGCCCCTTTTGAAAAAACCATGAGGTCCCCCTCAATTTTAAATCTTTCAAAAAGGGGATAATCCACAAAACCCCCACCCACCCAATTATGCAGGGCATCAACCCTTTCACTGGGTTGGGGATCCACCTTCAGGGTGCTCAGGTTCATCCCCCCCTTGACGCCGAACCGAAGGGGATGAGCACCACTCAGACTGACGAAAAGGAAAATGAACACTATAGCGATAGCCAGAGATTTTCTTCCCATGTCAAAACCTCCCCATACTAAATATCAAACCCAAACAGGACACCGAAATAATTTCTCCATTCTCCGCCATATTGTCTTCGTATTTGACGGATATCACTTTCAAACCGGTCCAGGCCGTAGGCGGACGCCCAGAAGATGGCGGTAGGAAAATTGTAAAAGGAGACCGCCCCCAGCCGCAGCTCCCACCCCCAATCCCTTTTGAAATCACTTTGGATAAAATCCATCAGGCCGCCCTGGGTATGGTTCCAGGCGTTGCCGTAGTCGAAGAAGAAAGCCCCGTAGAGCCTGTCCAGCCGCATGGACAGAATATTCCATCCCAACTGGGATAAGATGGGAAAGCGATATGTAAGCGATCCCACAACCATCCGCTGCCCCCCAAGGCTAAAGTAGGTGTAGCCCCTCATCCCCGGCAGTCCCCCGGCGTAATAATGGAAAAATTCGTCCACATCACGGTCAATCACCCCCCCCTGAAAACCTAAGGTTAGCGCATGCCTCCCCAGGGGAAGGGCCAGATGCTCCCGATAGTGAAGATACCACCGGTTGTAGTTGTATTTGTTGTAAACCTCCTGCAGGGTCCCCCACTTGGCATTGATCTCAAACCCCTCGATGAAGCGGTTGTTCTCCCGGGCGTATTCCAGGGTTAGGTGCCTCCCCCCTCGGGGGTTGATCCAGGAGTCAACCGCCCGTCTGAACTTTTTATACTCCCACTTTAATGATACGGTAATACCCTTAAAGTAAGTATAAGAAAATTTAACCCCAGGACTTAAGGCCATGCTGCCCTGGTATCGGTTCATAATCAGGGCCGCCTGGGCTTCCTGGGTATCGGTGATCTTAAGCCGCCCCCCCAAGTCGAACTCCATCAGGTCGAAGCGGTAGTCAACCGAATAACGATCGTATACGGGTATCCCATCTTCTGTCTCCCCCACAATACGGTACGGATCCTGGAAACTATCGCTTTGGTGACGGACCAGATTATAGGCTTCAAAAAAGAAAGTAGGATGAAATCTTCGAAATTCGACGATCCCGAACAGATCGTAATCCTGCCGGGCGTTGATGGCGAACCCCCCCAGAAGGGAGAGCTGTTCTAAGAAATCGCTGGAGTAAAAATAAAGCCCCGGTTTAAAGGTGCGGTAATCAAAGGCGATCCGTGGGGCCAGGAACATCGTCCCAAACAGGGGTTTATAGGAAACCGAAGGCCGGGGGTCAAACTGACTGTCGTCGTAATCGTTATCTGGAATCAGGGTGGGATAATCCTGAATATATTTGGCACTTTCTTCAGCAACCTTAGCCACCTCCTCAAGGAAAGAAATTTTATATCCCCCATCTCCATACTCACTGTAAACGAGCTGACCGGTAGGATTGATCGAGGGCATAAACGCCCCCCCGAGGACATTGGTTACCAGCATAATGGAGCTATCTTGAAGACTTAGATGATATATGTTATAAATTCCCGTCACATCTGAACTATAGAATATCCCCTCTCCGTCAGGGGAGTAAACAGGATCCCGTTCGTCCTCCTTCCCTCGCAAAATAAAATGAAATCCCGATCCGTCGGCGTTGATTTCAGCAATATCCCTTCCCGCATCGGTGGCGGTGGCGAAGATAATTTTTTTTCCGTCGGGAGACCAGCGGGGGTGGTAGACCTGCCGTCCATCGCTAAAATTTGTCAGCACCACCAAATTATCACCATTCAGGTCAACGACCCCTAAATTGTGGCAGCCGTCTTTATTAATGACAAAAACAACCCTCCGCCCATCGGGGGAAACATCGGGGCTGGAAGCCCTCAAGAAATGGGTGATCCGTTCTTCCTTTTGCGTTTCTAAATCGTAAACAAAAATGTCGTCGAAATGGGAACCCGTCCTGTTGACACCCTTCTGCCGGCTGTAGAGAATCCTCTTCCCGTCGGACGTCCAGGACAGAGAGGATCTGGCCCCTATTCCGGTCTTAACCCTCTTTCCCGTTTCCACATCATAGATGTAGAGAGTCGTCTGGGACAGATAATCGTTATTCTTATTGGAAAGGTAGGCGATTTTTTTTTCGTCAGGGGAAAAACGGGGATAAAGGTTAGCATAGCCTCCCTCTTCGATGGGATGACCCGCCCGGGAGTATGCCCGAATCGCTTCGGTTCGGTTTGCATAAATCCCTTCCAGATGGGTCTTCCACTGATAGTATAACACCTCTCCATCCAACCCGATGATTTTCTTCAGGGCCCCATCAAAGGAAAACTGAAAGGGATTGGTCATCTGATGGCAGATCCTCCGAAGGTTCTCTTCCCCGTAGTTCTGAACGATGTAGGTAACAAGGGAGAACCCTTGATTATAGACCGACTCGTTGCCGAGGCTGTTTTTTCCGAACACCCCCATCTCGTTGTATGACAATAGGGTATGACTCAAAGTCATCATTCGCAGGATCATATCCCGGTGGGAATCCCAGTGCTCATAGGGCAACCCGGCGCGCTGGTATTGGGCCATTCCCTCGGCAAACCAGGGGGGAATAATCGTCCCGGGCAAGGGATAAGAGATCAAGGTGTTGGGATATCCATAGAGGACATCGGGCCTTTTTTCCTTTTCATAATCAATGTACTGGAGGTAGAGATTGGGAATGCGTCGGGGTCCTTTTCGGGCTGCTCCCAGGGAAATAATATGGGTATACTCATGGGTGATTACATTCCGCAGCCAATTATGGGTGCCCCGCAGGTCAAAGTCCATGGCCGTAGCCCAGAGCAGGATCTTGTTGTCGTAATAATAGGCAGCGGCGTTGGAGTAATCGTCGGTATCCTTGATGATGAAGTGGACCTTGGTGTCCGGTTCATATTGATACAGGGAAGTGATGGACCCATAGACCTCCTCGGCGATCTTGGCCGTCAGATTGGCCGTCCGTTCCGTCCCTTGGTGATAATGAACGTAGAAATGCTTTGTCTCAATGGTCCGCCAGTTCAGTTCCGGGTGATTGTAGGCTTCGGGTTGGGCAAGGAGCACCCTTGTTGTTATTAATAACAAAAGTATTGTTAATTTTATAAACCGTTTCATCACTTAACCTTAAATCTATTTACCTAAAAAAACACGGACGGGAAAAATTAAATTTTTCATAACCACTTGACTCCCTTATTAGCAAAAATGAGCAATAATAAGCAGTAAATCTACCCCCTTCTTGCCTCCTGCATCTTTTTAGTAGGTAGCAGATTTTCCCACTGAAGCTTCACCTGCCCAAAATTCACCAATAGCGCCAGGTCGAGACCAGTCGCCAAAATATACTTCATCACTTGAAACCGATTAACATCCGTAATGAGCAATAATAAGCAATAATTAGCAGTTCATTTCACCACAGCTATTTTTATAAAAGCGATTTTCTTTTTTCCGTTCCCCTTGGCCTCCACCCGGGCCAGGTACACTCCGCTGGAAACTCCAGAAAGGTCCCAGGGAACTTCATTATCGGCCTGGCCTAATCCCTGACCATCGAACTCATCAATCAGATCCCCGGCTAAGTCAAAGATCTTGATGTTCACCGATGCATCATAATTCAGGTAATATCGGATGTTGGTCGAATTCCCCTCCGTAGGGTTGGGCCAGTTATAGACCAGCGAACCGGGCATCAGTTCTCCCTGGCGATCTGGGGGCGACGGCGTTTCTAAATTAGTGCTGGTATTACGTTTATCGTGCAGGTATTGACCCCAGGGGATATAAGCCGAGGTGTCGCTTTCCGGTAGGTTCCAGGCGTAAATATAGCCGTCGTCGCAACCGACTACCAGTTCCAGCTGGGGATCATCGTCAATATTGCACAGCATAGGGGTGGAATGAACCGGGCCTCCCGTGGTGAGGGGAAAACCATCCACCATCCTCCCATTGTGATGGAAGGCGACAACCTCATTGGCCGGGGTTCCTACAATAATTTCCAGGTCACCATGGGAATTAATATCGCCAATAATTGGGGAAGACCGTATTTGTCCGACATTTCCACTTTGTTTTACACTAATGGGAAAATTATTTACTAACGTTCCATTGCGATTGTAAGCGAAGATATAATTGTCACCGCTGATGATTATGTCTAGGTATCCATCGTCATTAATATCGGCTATAGCCGGAGTGGAACTAAAAGAATTACCAGAACTGACAACCCAGCCGTTCGCATTGGTGCCGTCCCCGTCAAAAAGTCCCACTTTCCCTTGATTTCCAACCACCACAAAATCAAAATTCCCATCCCCATTAAAGTCGGCAACGGCGGGACAACCTGATATCTTTTCCCCCAGGTCAATCAATTCAATTGGATTCCCAGAAAAATCCCCCACAAAAAATACCTTGCCATTCTCTAAAGAGATAATAAAGGTAGAGTCAGATTTGAATGGGGCAATGCCCCTGATCGGGGCTTCCAAATGAGCAAAAAATAGGGTATCCTCTCCTGTATAGTTTATTATATAGAAATCGCCGATAGCATTCCCAATGGCAATCCTGAAGTCAGTGACTACCGGCGATAATTTTATGGGTGAACCAGTGGAATAACTGAAAAGGAAGTCTAATAGGTGGTCAAAAGCATATAGAACTCCATCGTCACATCCGATTATGATTTCTAAATTACCGTCTTCATTCAAATCTGCCAAGGCGGGAGTCGAATGAACACTATCGGGTAAATCCAGCCCATAGCTTGAATTATCCTTGACCACCGTCAACCTTCCCCCCACAGAGCTAATGATGATCTCATTTAAACCATCCCCATCCAAATCACCGAACTTAGGGGAATTGGTAAAAGTAGGACCAATAAAAAGAGGAAATCCTTCTTGATAAAAATCATTTGTAACTTTGAAGCTCATAACGGTATCAATAGTGCTGAAGTCAGAAATGATAAGATGGCTGCTGGCCCCGGAATTGGAGCGGCTGTCGGGAACGGAGCGGGGGGAAAATTCCACTTTACTTAAATTCGGGTTGGCATTCAAAAAGGCCGGGTTGTCTTTAAAAAAAACATCGTAGGGGTTTCCGTATTCGGTCCCGCCGCCCGGGCTGAACAGACCGTATTCCTGCCCGATGTCCTCGGAGCCATCGGCCTCTTCTAAGTCCACCCCCCGCCCTTCGGGGTCGGCGTTTACCCGATTTTCGCCCAGTTTAGAGTGGATAACAGATTCGTCCACATGCCAGATCAAAATTCCTGATCCCGGGATACCCCAATCAAAGCGTTCCACCGATGTAAGAACTCCAGACGTGGAATCAACCTTTACCAAAGCCCCTAGATGGATCTGGAGAAGATCAAAATAGGAATACCATTTCGAGGAATCTTGATAAAGCTGGTACCGAAGACTGTCTATGCTCACCCTGGGGAAGACCTCGTTGGACCGATTTTCCAGCAGAAAATATTCCTGGGAGTTAATGGGAATTTTGTAAATTTCACCCCGTTTGATGGTCAGGATAGTAGTATCAAAAGCGCTGATCTCAATGGGACTGACCCACCCCATAAAGACCTTTGACCAAGCACAGGGTTCCACCGGGACCAGTCCGTCCAGGGCCCCCGATCCCTGGTCCATCAGTCCCCAGCGGCCGATCCCCGAGGCCCCGGTGTCAGAGTTATAAAGATTCGGCAGACCAAGTTGGTGGCCGAACATGAGACACATGACTCCGTTAAGACCAAATTCTATCCATTGGGTCTCCCCACTTAGATCTCGGTAAGGTTGATGTTCGCATTCTGGTAAAATAATTCCCCTTTTTACCGAAAAAGTCCCCTCATCCACCGGAATTCCATTGGAATATTCGGGCCCCAAAACCTGGAAGTCAAGGGAATCAAGGTAGACGGAGGGGATATCAAACGGTGTATCATCTTCACCGAAATCTTGACCAACCCCGGCATGAAAAATGATTATGCCCTGATAGTTCGAAAAGACAATTTCAGGACTTACTGTATCCGCCATTGTCACCGCATCCCGGAACAGCTCGGCTAGTTGGCGGTTCAGGACTTCTTCCCCGGCGTTGTAATTGTAATGCCACATAGGGTGGAAGAGCCGGTAACTGCTGTCAGTAGAAGATGGAAAAACCTGGTATTGAATATTCAATTGACCATTAGAGACCCGTTCAAAATAATTTTTCAGAAAAAGAAGGTGATCCTCAAAGTATTTTTTGTCGTGGGGGATGGGATCAATCTGAAGATCATCGGGAAATCTAGAGTTAAAAGTGCCATTCCCGGTGGTCGTTTCCAGGGTATCCTCAGCAAACTCGACTCGGATGGCCAGCACATTGATTATTCGTTGGGCTTGGTAATCTGGCTTCGGCATTGGGGGGGAGGGCCGCGCCCGCCCTGGAAGAATATGGGGTTTGAAAAGGAGCTTCGGGGCCGCCCCAATGGTAGGTTGACCGAGGAAAAAAGAGATTAAAAGGAGGAAATAAAGCTTCCGGATCATTAGATAGCTATTTTTAGAGTAAACCCTCATCCCGAACATCTAGAACAATGAAGAATGAAAATTTGATTCTATTTTCAGGTGAATTCGTAGAGTGGAGATCCCGAAAATTCGGGAGTGGAGCGAAAATTTCGCTTTTACGCTTTACGCTCTACGAAAAATTAGAAACTGAAGGTCAGGGAGAATCTCATGGTGTCAGTTACCGGATGGCCTTGCCCGGCGGTGAGGTAGCCAAAGTCGAACTTATAATTGGCGTATTTAAGACTGGCCCCGAAGGTAGTGGAAAAAATTTTGCCGTCGGGGTCGTGCCAGTAACCGGCCCGCAGGCCCACCAGGTCCGAATACCAGTATTCCACCCCCACATTGCTAATGACGTTTTTAGTCAACCATTCCCCGAACCAGGCGGTGACCAGGGCCTGGTAAAAGGGGTCAGTGCTGCCGTTCTTGTGTCTGACCACCATCAACTTGTTGACATCTGTGGATAGGGTAATTTTATTATATTCCCCATCCAAAAGCTTATAGGCCAGTCCCATCTTCAGGTTGGTCGGTAGGGGATCGGCCTGGGCTACGTCAATATAGGAGATCTTGGGGCCCATATTGGAGAGGTTAGCCCCGAAACTTAAGCCCCGGAAGAACAGGTTGCGCCTCAGCAGGCCCACATCAACCGCAAAGCTGGATCCGATACCGCTCCCCCTCTCCTCCCCAGCCCCGATCTCGCTCAAATGACTGTAGATAAACTTCAAGTTTACCCCGATGGAAAAGTCCATGGAAAGCATAGAGCTATAGGAACCGGTGATGGCGGCATCATATGAGTGAATGGTCCCCAGTTCGTTCCCGTGTTCATCGGTATGCATGGTCTCCCCGTAGTTGATAAAGATAACGTTAAGCCCCACCGTGCCTAGCTCCGTTACCTCCTGTCGGTAAGAGATGAAATCGTAATAAAGGTCGGGCATGTGAAATTGGGGAAGCCAGTTGGAGTGCATCAGGGTCAGCTCAAACCCGCGCTGAAATCCCAATCCGGCCGGGTTCCACCAGGTGGCGGTGGCGTCGTCGGCCACGGCCACGAAGGCCTCCCCCATCCCCGCCGGCCTGGCCCCGGGGGCGATCAACAGAAAAATTACCCCAGCCTCGCTTACGGCTTGGGCATCGCGTACCGCCATAAAGGGAATCAGCCCCATTAATATCACAACAACTGCTCTCTTCATTAAAGTTCCTCCTTAATAATCAGAATACAAGTTCACTATAATTGAAACCTTCCCAAGTTCTCCCTTGGGAATCCATGTATGCTCGATCCCAGAATCAACCATCAGCTTTTTAATGACCACAGATTTACCGGGTGAGCGTAGATTCTTAATGGCGCAATCAGCAAAGAATATACCTATGAGAATATTCCCCTCTGCAGTAAAAGATTTTCCCAATTAAAGTATTCCATTCTTCCATCCTTCCAATCATCCAGCATTATTCACCGTATGACCATCACCTTGCCGATTTCCTCAGCTTTGAGCATTTTCTCGGCATTGAGCCTGGAGGGTGTCACTGCCTTGATCTTATAGAAATAAACCCCATTGGCCACCGGGTCACCGACCTCGTCGCGGCCATCCCACTTTAGCCCTTCCTGAAAATAGTTGAACCCATCTACCCCGGGCACATCCTCAATGGTCTTAATCAACCGCCCGGCTACGGTGTATATCTTAATGGAAACAGTAGCCGACTGATTCAGGGAGAAGGTAAAGGTGGTATGCTCCCGTCTGGGATTGAAGGGATTGGGGTAGTTCAACACCCCCTCCAGGGCCAATTCGGCAGTAGTGGCCACCCGGAAGTCCAGCCAGGCCGCCGACAGGTTATTCAGGTTGTCCCACACCTTCAGGCAAAGCTGATGCGGGCCCTCTGACACTCCCTCCATCTGATATAAGATTTTTCCCTTCTGATAGCTCCCCAGATCATACACGAAATATTCGGAAAGGTCTTCCTCGTGATCCCCATCCAGGATTAGCTTAATCCGGTGGCCGATGCCCCCGCTCAGGTTGATCCCGCTGGAATCGGAAATACCGGCCTCCAACAAGGGGTCCTCGTCCGTCAGGTCCCCGTCCCGGAAGCCTTTCCGCTCCAGGACCAAATCGATCTGGGGACCGATGGTATCCATCGGGGCGGCCGCTGTGCCCCCCAAGTAAATCCCATCCCGAAAGCCCACCCCATCTACCTTACGGTTATCGCTCCAGAAGTAAAGGCTAATCCGTCCCTGATTTCCCCCGTAGCTGATGTCCTTTGGAACCATAAAAGTAGAGGAAAATCGTCCCCCATCAATGGCACTCGGGCCCCGAAACAGGGAATTACCTGGTAAAATATAGCTGATGGTGGTGCCAGCATCCGTCACATAGGTGGTGGGTTGGGCCGAATCGAACAGCTTTACAAAAACGGTCCCCTCAAAACTGATGTCTTCAACAACCTTTCCAAACAATTGCGTCCGACCCAGGGCTTTCAAGGAATCGGGGATTAGGGAGTCAATTCGGGCCTGATAGCGGGGTCGAGCCAGGACCAAGCTGGGGTCACCGAAAATAGTATAATAAGATTTTTCCCCCCCAAAATCCAAATACTTGGCTTCCATCAGGGCAATCCCTAGGCTTTGGTTCTCCTCAAAAAGACGACGGTAAAATCTCTGGACTAACCCACTATTGCTTCCGGCCGAGGTTGCCCGTGTACCCGCCAGTCCCGCTATCATCCCCCCATCCTCCAATACCAACAGGTCTTCGGGCATGGACTGTTGATGGGGATTGTCAAATTGACCGAAACTGCAGGTAAAAGCAGAGATAAAGGGCAATCGGCCTCCATTATCAAACCGGGGTAAATCTTCTGATGCTGAGAGTACGGTCTCATGGGCCCACTGCCGGGGGTGTCCGTGGCCCATGAAGTTGACCACCAGTGTTCCCCGATTAATCTGACGGATTAAATCCTGCTGGGCCTGCGGCTTACGTTTTCCAGTAGCAGTATAAACAAGCGGATACTCGACCAAATATATCTTCTTAAGATCAAAACTTTCGGGAAAAACATCTTCGGCTAAATATTCAGTGTCCCTAGTATGTTCATGTTCGTTCGGATTATCCGGCGCTTTTTCATCATCAGCCACCAGGGTAACCGTATTCCGCCAGATGCCAAATTCGGAATCGGTTTCATATTGGATAATCTTTCCTACAACCACTTCGGCCTCCCACTCCGACCTTACCGGCATCCGCCCGATGGCCATAGAGAGGTCATTACCCCAAAAACTGACAAACCAGTCGTCGCTACAAACACCCCTGTTTTCGTAGGGGGGGATCCAGTTCTTTTCGGCGGAGCTTTCAATATTCCGATAGTCGTAATCCCCATCCCCTACTAACAGAACCCAAGTTGGAAGATCTTCAAACCACCCCCCTGACCAATGATAAAAAGCATATTTAATAAAATCCCGGATGGCGGTGGGGTCAAATAGGCCCCAAGAGAATTCATCGTAGACATCGCTGACCTTGACAACCAAGGTCTCCAAGCGATCAGGGCGGGTTGGATCTTCCCGTAATGTTTTCAGCGGTAGGACGGCATCGTAGAAATCGTCGTGGGCGATCACGATCAGATCAGCGGACAGCGAAGGGTCCCTGAGGCCGTTAGGGGCCATATCCGGGGGGGCATCCTCGACCATACTATCAGGAGTTTTAAACCGGGATCGGCCCACCGCTAAATAGGTTTTGAATTCACCAGAATACACGGAATCCTGAAATGAAGTTCCCCGAATGACCCTGACGTTGTCAAAATCGGTAACATCAAAGATAAAGACATCATTATCGGTGAACCCCGCCACATCATACCGATAAAGCCCTGTTCCCCCCGGTGGGGGGTGAAAGAGGAGTTCATTGTTTACGGCCCGATAGTGCCGGTCGTAGGCAATCTCAAACCAATCCAGATAGGCCTTGCTTTCCGAACCACCGGAGTGGCACAACCGCAGAGTATTATTACCATCCCTAATGCTTATTCCGCTTCTGGTAAATGTGCCCGATGAACTGACCGTCCCTAACCAAGCATCATTAAAATAAACTGTAAACGATCCTTCGTGAAACTTTATTGCCAGGTCAGCCCGGCCGCTGGCCGGAACATCGTTTAAATGAAGCGTGTAGGTTTTAGAGTCCTCTCCCAGAAAGACATTGCCATACCATTGGATGCCTGAATTTTCCAGATGATATAGCTCGTCCTCCCGAAAGAGATAGGAACGAAATGACCCCGCCAACACCCCAGCTCCATTAGGGGTTGATAATGAACCCATTACCTTAGGTTGGCTTCCCCCCAGGGTCAGCCAGTAGACGTTCTCATCGGTATAGCGATTGATGTAATGACTTTCCCCATCCCATCCCGAGGTGCCCTTCCCATAAAAAAGAATGTAGTCCCCATTATCAAATCGGTCATTCCCATCGGGGTCGTGAATGTAAATGGCGTTTTCAACTAAAGCACTATCCCTAGGGACGCTGGGGCTCCTAGTAAGTTCCCGGCCGCCGTTGTTGAATATTTGGAGACGTGATAGATCAACGCCGCTGGGCTCTACCCCATGGGCCCGTAAAAAATCGGCTGTAATCTGGTAAATTCCTTCCTCCCTCACCTTAAGCTTATACCAGGGCCCTGGGGCCTGAAAGACTTTTCCCAACGGTCGCTTTTTAGGCTTTTTAATGACCCAATCTTTGGCTACCCCGTAATTTAAAAGATTTCGGGAATAGAGGCCCTCAGCTCCCCTTTTAATAGGCTTTACAATCCCGCCCTTCTTGTCCCCGCCCCGGAAGCTAATTTCCACCACCATCTTTTGATACTCACGAATGAGGTCTTGACCGGGTAGATATTGAAGCGGATATAGAAAAATCCGGACGATGGAGTATTTGCGGAACCTCCCCCTTTCAATTCTAGCCAGTTGGGCCGGGGAAAAATGCTCAGAGCGGTAAAAATCCCGGTCAAATTCATAAACAGGCCGGTCAAACCCCTGCTCGTCGGTTTCTAACCTGGAATGGGGCAGCAGCCGAACATCCCCCCGCTCACCAAATTCGGTGCTGATGATTCGCAGGCTCACTTCAGCCCCGGGCGGGATGGCCACCATGGCCCTCCTCACTGGAAGATGAGCAGTTCCGGTCTTCCCCTCAAACCCACAATGGTCGAACCGGAACAGAATCGCCCTGGATCCATTAATGGTAAACCCATCTTCCCCCAGCTTCCGGGGTGAGAACTCCAACACTATCCCCCGCTCATCTGAGCGAAGGACCCTGAGATCATCCTCCGCAGGGTTGATACGATCGGGTACGACCCCGGGCAAACTCATTCCTGATCGTTTCTGGGATTCTGACCCCCCGGCCCGTAGGGATAAAGTTCCATCCCGAAAAGGATCGTTGCCAACGAATAAAAAGGCGACCAGAAAACCGATTTTTATCCAACCAAATCTCTTCATCGCATCGGGATTAACAAAAAACCGAACATTCGCCCTGAAAGTTCGGTTAGATTAACCCTCCTCTGCTAAAGGCAAATGCGGAATTTTCAACAGGAAACAACGAACTAATTCTGCCCCCGGGGTTATTAAAATCTATCCGCTTTGCGGGATAGATCCGGAAGACAGAGCAAAAAGTTTCGCCAAAGCCTTTAACAAAGGGTTAATTGCACTCCAAATTTTCCAGTTAATTTACCAAATAAAAACTAAAAAGTCAAGATTTTTCTTGACCTCTTGGGTTAAAACTTCTCGGCCTCGTCTATCAACATGATGGGAATGTCATCCTTGATGGAATATTTCAGTCGGCAGGCATGACAGATCAGCTTCTCGTTTTCCCGATCGTATTCTAAGTCTCCCTTGCATTTGGGGCAGGCGAGAATATCCAACAGTTCTTTATCCAACATTTTTCCCTCCTCACTGGGTTATACCTGGGCGTTGGCAAGCGCCTTTTTTAAAATAGTAACAAAATTTTTTGGGGGCCGGCGGGGACTACCCTGCCTGTTTAAAAAGGCATGTACCGTATATCCTTCCCCCACTAACCCACCATCTTTTAAGATCAGATATTCCACTTTGAGCTTGGCCTGGGGGCACTCCCGGATCATCACCTTCACCTTAAGCTCATCGTCATAGCGGGCCGGGAGTCTATAGCGGCAGTAGGCTTCGATGACGGGCATGAAGACCCCCTGCTCTTCCAACGTCTTGTAGGGAATGCCCAGCTTTCGCATCAGCTCGACCCGGCCCCACTCGAACCACTCGAAGTATCTACTGTGATAGACTACCCCCATCTGATCGGTGTCGGCGTACCGAACTCGTATAGGAATCTCGTGACTGACCATTTTAAACAGGATTACTCCTCCCAGAATCCTATTCGACCAAATTTTTCCAACCGCCTCTCAATTAACTCCTCTACTGGAATTTTTCCAAGGTCGTCAAGTTCATCCAAGATCCTCTTTTTTAAAATTTCAGCCATACCATCGACATCCCGGTGAGCCCCCCCCAGGGGTTCGGGAATGATCCCGTCAATGATGCCCATCTTCAACAAATCCAGGGGGGTCAGCTTCAGGTTCTCAGCTGCCTTTTCTGCTTTTCCTGCGTCCCGATAAAGGATGGAGGCACAGCCCTCGGGGGAGATCACCGAATAGATGGCGTTTTCCAGCATCAGCACCCGGTTCCCCACCCCTAAGGCCAGGGCCCCGCCGCTCCCCCCCTCGCCGATAATAACCACCAGGATGGGCACCTGCAGACGGGACATGGTAAACAGGTTTTTGGCAATAGCCTCAGCCTGGCCCCTCTCCTCGGCCCCGATGCCCGGATAAGCCCCCGGTGTATCCACCAGGGTAACCACCGGCTTGCCAAACTTGGCCGCCAGCTCCATTACCCTTCGGGTCTTTCGATAACCCTCAGGATGCGGCTGGCCAAAATTACGGTAGAGGCGTTCCTTGGTGTCACGTCCCTTTTGATGACCCACCAATACCACCGACCGTCCGTCCAGGGGGGCTAGCCCCGCCACGATAGCCTTATCATCGGCGAAGGTGCGATCCCCGTGAAGTTCGATGAACCCTGGGGAGATTCGCTTTATATAATCCAGTGTATAAGGCCGATTGGGATGGCGGGCCAATTGAACCCTCTGCCAGGGACTGAGGTTGGAATAAACCTCCCTGCGAAGCCTTTCCGCTTTCTTCTCCAGCCTTTTGATCTCGTCGGCCACCCCCACGTTTCCCTGGCGGAAGATCGCCTGGAGTTCACCAATCTTAATCTCCAGTTCGATCACCGGCTTTTCAAATTCTAATACCGGTCCCGGAAAGAGGTTGGGGTCCGAACGATTTGTGTTGGGGATCTTATCCGACACAGCCACAGGTGTCACCTTAAAAAGTAGGAATGTGATGTAAGGCTTATCTATTTAAAACAAGATTCTTAATTTGCTTTATTGATTTCAAAAGCCCCCTTTTCACCCGATACTCCACACTCAAAAAGGGAAGAGGGTGCCCGTCCTCGGACTCGGGGTCAAACCGGGCGGGAATAATCTTGAAGTTTAATCCCTTCTTTCCCGATTGAGCCACAGTACGCAGGATGTCCTCATAGCTCAGGCTCTGGGTGGAAAAGATGATCTCCTCAGCTCCTTCCTCCCTGGCAACCCGATCCAGCTCATCCAGCCCCCCCAGGACCTCATGGCCGGCAAACATTTGTCCCCGATTACGTCCATCGCAGTCTATGAAGCCCACCACTTCATAAATATTCGACCGGTCATGGGCTAATTGACCGACTATCCTTCGTCCCAGATCATCGGTACCCACAACTAGTGTCTTATGTCGCAAATATCTATGACCGATAGGTGTTCTTTTCGCCAGGACCAAAAGCAGCCTCCACCCCGGTATCAAGACCAGACTGAATAGACCGGCATAGATTACCACCAGGCGCGAGTAGGCATATTGTTTAAAGAAGAACGTCCAGGCGGAATTAATCAGGGAACCGGATAGGGAAGCCAGGGCTGAAAACCGGACCGAACTTCTCCTGCGTCCATACAACCCAAAGTACACGAAACAGACCATCCAGACAAGGGAATACACTCCCACCACCAGCAGGTAACCTGTGGTGTAGATAAGGGTCCCAAAACGTAGTTCGATGGCCAGCACCAGAGCCAGGACCGTCAAGGCCAGATCGAACCCCGGGATACCCAGCAAACCCAGCGCCCTTCGCAGAAAGGAAAGCCCGGCACGGATACCGATGCCCACCGAGATCAAGCCATTGGCCGCAAAGGAGTAGCGGGATCTGAAGTGTTTTCTGACAAATTGATGCATGGCCTGGTAGAACAGCCGCTGGGTATCTAGCCGACTAGCCCGGGCGCTCTCCCCCTTATAATGAATGATGGCGGTAGTAGGTACATAATAGATCTTCCACCCTGCTTTCTTGATCCGGTAGCACCAATCCAGGTCCTCCCCGTACATGAAGAAGTCCTCATCAAATCCACCCACCCCTTCATAAACCTGACGCCGGATCATCATGAAGGATCCAGAGATGGCATCTACCTCACTAATTTGATTTTCGTCCAGATAAGTAAGATTATACCGGCCCCAGAGGTGGCTTTTTGGAAACAGGTCGCTCAGCCCCACGATCTTGGCAAACCCCACCATCGGGGTGGGAAAACTCCTCCGACAGGCAAGCTGCAACCCCCCATCTGGGTTTAAGATCTTACATCCCACCATTCCGGCTACAGGATGACCCTCAAAGAACGACATCATTTTGGAGACTGTATCCTCCTGAACCATTGTATCTGGATTGATCAGCAGGATATAGTCTCCCCCGCAGAGCCGCAAGGCCTGATTATTGGCCCGTCCGAACCCCACGTTTTCAGAATTAGCGATCAGCTTAAGTGCTGGAAACCTATTGCGGATCAGCTCTGGGCTGCCGTCAGTGGAGTGGTTATCCACCACAAAAATCTCATGACGTAGCCCCTTCAGGGCCTTCAGGAGAGAGAGGATAGCCCGCTCTAAAAAATATTTAACGTTGTAGCTAACGATGATGACCGAAACGTCCATCCTGACATCCCTCGTCCGAAACCGAGAACATAGCTTCGGAAACTTATTATACAAGTAGGCAAGTGGCAATAGGCAGTAAGTAATAAAAATATTGCCTACCGTCAACTGCCTACTGTCAACTTTGAGTTTTATTGATTAACAGTAATTCTCTAAAAAACAAATCATTTATAGAAATTCAGAGACATCCAATTATAGTCGACCCAATAAGCTTCGAATCTTCAACTTCCACACCATCAGCACCGCCTCCCTGATGATCTTTTTGGACATTTTGGAATGTCCCACCTGGCGGTCGGTAAAAATTATAGGAATTTCGCCGATCCTAAACCCCTTCTTCCAAGCCCGGAAATTCATCTCGATCTGAAACGAATATCCCCCTGAGCGGATGCCATCCAGATCCAGGGCCTCCAGCACCCCCCTCCGAAAGCATTTAAAGCCGGTAGTCTGATCCTTGAGGGGGAGACCGGTGACCAGCCGTGTGTAAATAGAAGCCCCCACTGAAAGGATCAACCGCCTTAGGGGCCAGTTGATCACCCGGACCCCACCTACGTAGCGGGAACCGATGACTACAGCATAATCCCCCATCTTCTCAATAAAGTGGGGAATCTCCTGGGGATCGTGGGAAAAATCAGCGTCCATCTCGAAAATATAATCATAACGCTTCCTAATGGCAAATTTGAACCCGGCCACATAAGCGGTGCCCAACCCCATCTTCCCCTTTCTCTGGATCAGGTGAAGACGGCCGTCGTATCGGGCCAGGTTGCGTTTGATCAATTGACCTGTTCCATCGGGAGAGTTATCGTCAACGACCAGCACATCCACCGGCAAATCCAGCCAAAAGATCTCCATAATGAGCTTTAGGATGTTCTCAGCTTCGTTATATGTAGGAATAATGACAAGCGTTTTTTTGTCCATCAGCACCCCATCTGAGAGGCCATAACTTTAAGACTTTCCTCAACGTTCATGAATTTATGCCCCAGCTCCCCCTCTGCCTTTTTTAGAATAAAACCCGACTTCAAGGGTCTTTTGGCCTTCTGATCCAGCTCATCCGTTTTAGCTGGGTGAATCAAAGCGCAGTCCAGCGAAAAAAAACGGGCAATTTTCAGGGCGAACCGATAGCGGGAGGTTCGCTCCCGGCCGCACATATGATAGACCCCACTACGACCCAGGATCAAGACCCGCTTTATAGCCCGGGCCAAATCATCGGCCAAGGTGGGATTCCCCTCCTGATCGTCCACAATCCGTACCATTTCACCGTATTTAAGCCGATCCATCAGCCAGGTGACAAAATTAGCCCTCACCCCCTTGGCCCAACCGTAAAGGATCATGGTCCTTATAATCGTATAACTAATCCCGCTTTCTTGAAGGATTTTTTCGCTTTTCAACTTGGATTTTCCATAAACACCTAAGGGGTTTGGGGTATCTTCCTCTCGATAAGGCCCCCTTTTCCCATCAAAAACATAATCACTGGATAGTTGAACCACCCTGGCCCCAACCCCCCGGGCCGCTTGAACCAGATTTTTAACCCCCCCCACGTTAACCCGAAAACAAAGCTCAGGACTTTTTTCACAGCCATCCACATCGGTGTAGGCTGCAGTATTAATAATGACATCCGGCTTTATGACCCGGACAAGCTCTTTTACGCTCTTCTCCTCGGTGATATCCAGGGGGAAGTAATGAAAACTCGTTTGATCCGAAAAGATTGTAGAAGTTCCCAAGTCTACACCATAGATCCGATGGGTCGCTTTTAAAACCCCCACCAATTTCTGCCCTAAAAGACCATGGCATCCAGTAATTAGCACCTTTTCAGGTGAAGAGATCATAATAGTTATACCGTCGGAATCTTAGACCCCCCTTTGCGAAACTCGATTATTTTATGTTTCAGATTCTCATCCTTTAAGGCCAATATTTCAGCGGCCAAGATAGCCGCATTTTTTGCCCCGGGCACCCCGATGGAGACGGTGGCCACCGGCACCCCGCCCGGCATTTGCACTGTGGAGAGCAGGGCATCCTGCCCCCCCAGTTCGGAGGCCACCAGGGGGACCCCAATAACCGGCAGGACAGTGCGGGCGGCGATGGCCCCGGCCAGGTGGGCGGCCATACCAGCCCCGGCAATGATAACCTCCAGTCCCTGACCCTGGGCACCTTCGGCAAATTGGACCAACTCTTGGGGGGTTCTATGAGCTGATAGCACCTTGCTGAGGTACACGATTTCAAAATAGTCCAGCACCTTCCGGGTCTCTCCCATCACCCACCAGTCCCTTTGACTACCCACCACCACTGCTACCCTTGGTTTCTTCATAATTTTATGCCTTTTTATTTTTGAATTGCTTAAAAATCATTTGAATCTATCTATTTTAAAGGTAGCCCTTTCTGGAAAAGTTCATCCTAGATTCGGAAAATTTACTTATGACATTGGTGCAAGGTGGTGAAACCCTTGAGAAACCCACGATTTTAATCGTGTGGTATCAAATACAAAAGAATACATGCAGCCGATCAGTCTGGCGCCTGACAGATTCATCGGTTTTCTAAAAACCCATATCTTTGAAGAAAACGACCATATTCTTCTTGAAAAGTCATCTTCCGATGATGCTCTTCTTGATCACCAATATAGCCCTCAACAAACCGTTAAAACGGTTAAACATCTTAATATGATTTAAATGGCCCACGAATAAATTCGTGGGTTGCTAAAAGGTGAATTTCCGAATCTGGATTTATTCGGTCTTAAAGGTTCTGGCCATAATTTCCAATTGTCGGAGAAGGGGCTCTTTGCGCCAGGCGGGGGCGAACACGGCCAGATCGATCATGTAAACCCTACCGGAATTCTCATCGTAAAATCCGTAGGTCCGGAATGGTCCCCCACCCACCCCGTCCTTAAGATGCCAGAGGCCGCTGATCCTTATCGCTTCCCGACCCAAAAATTCGGTGGGCTCGATCTTTAGAAATTCATCATTAATGTCCACCGGATCGTTGAATTCCCCCCCCAGCCAACGGCGCTTTTCCAGACAAAATTCCTCGGTTAGACTGGATGGGGAAGCCCCCCCTTCCCACCAGAAGGCCAACCAACGGTCAGGATAAAGCCGCCTCAACCGAACCAGGTGTTTCCCGGAATCTTCTTTGACGACAAAGTAATCATGCTGAATGCGGACTCGAAATCCGTATTTCTGGAACAATTCCCGACTGAGGTGAACCTGCTCGTGACTGCGATAGAGGTCCCTCCGGAGGCGGGCATTGGTAAACCCATCAAACCGGCCGTAGAGAAAATCCCTGTGCTCGACGATTTTTTCCTTCAGGGCCGTCGAATCCTCAGCCGCCAGAATCATCACCAGTTGATCCCGGGCCCATTGGTTCTGCTTGATAAATACGTAGTAATCCCCGTATCTAATCCCCTTCCGGACTTCAGGGGTGAATAAAGAATTGATGAACATTCCCGCTTCTCCCGTGTTACTCAGGGTGGAAACCAGCAGGAGGTTTTTATATTGGTTATATTGGGTAAAATCCGAATATGGGATGGGCCGCAGGGAAAAAATCTTCTCGTGTTGGGGGGTCATGATCTCCCATTCAAAGATTCCCCTCAAGGGATCCTCCACGACGGCCCACAGGGCCGAGTCCGCCAATACCACGATTTCATGGTCCTGCCCTTTTCCCGCCGGCTTTGACCCACAGGAGGAAAACAGGATTACGATGAGAGAAAGAATGAGGCCGATTGGCAGAAATCCTTTCAATACCCGTCTTCCTTTTCGACCCCTGTAATTCCGGTCAGGCCATGAATAACATGCTGGTTCCATTTTTAAACCCCCATGTCCGTAAAAGTGGAGAGTATTAAATATTAAAGTCAGAGCTTCTTCTGATAATCCCGTAACCTGCGGACAGCTCCGCTGTCGCCGGGATTTTGGACCAGCCACTCCTGAAGCAGTTGCACCGCCTGGGGATAGTCCTTCCGATATTCATAGACCCTCAAAAGCCCGCCCACCGTCTGGCCGTCCCGGGGATTAGCTCGATAGGATCTGTGAAATAACTCCTCGGCCTTAAGGTCATTCTTCAAGAACTGAAGATAGAGGGCCCCTAACTGAAAGGCATCCTGGGGACTTAAGCGGGGATCGGCGACCAACCGATCCAGCCTCTTTTTAAATTCATCCGGCCGCCCGGCATCAAAATACAGCTTTCCAATCTGGACGATGAGGTCTTTGTTCTGGATGGGAATGATCCTTTCTGGGATCAAACGCTCCATTTCATCTAGGATTTCGGCCATCTGATCCCTCTGGTGGTGGGTGTAATGATAGTAGGCCAACTGTAAGAAAGCAGAGCGGTAGTTCTGGACCAATTTTTTAATGTTGGGGTTAAAATAGACGCCCCCATCGTTTAGACCCCGGTAGTGGTCAATGTAAGTCTCGAACAGGTTCTTTCGCAGGGTTTCTTCGTCTACTGGTGGGGCGTGGTAAGGCAAGAGCTTCCAGGCCAGCCCGTCCATCCGAAAATAGGGCTGCAGTCCGATCAGGTTGTCCCGGGGCACAGTGACGGCAAAATAGACGGGCCGCTGCCAGCTGTTGGCGAAGATAATGTTCAAAATCATCCAGTCCTGCACCCGGAGGAAATTCTTTCCCTTTACCCCATCACCGATGGGAAGCCTTAAAGTGGGCTTTACCTTTACCGCAATGGAGGAATCAGGGGTGGTAATTGTGATCGTCGAATCCTTGTTGGGCCAATACCGCGTACGCAGCGCCTCAAGGTCGTGGCGTCCCAGATATTTCTCAATGTAATCATCAGTAAAGGTCATGGGCACTCTGGGCTCTTGGTGTTTGAGCTGCTTAATGTACCAATCGGTGTTCAATAAGGAGAGATTAATCACCCGCACATCCTTGCGGATGTGTTCGACTTCCTGCAGATACCATAGAGGGAAAGTATCATTATCCCCGTTGGTGAAGATGACGGCGTCCGGTTCGCAGGTCTGCAGGATGTTATACGAGTAATCCCAGGCCACGAAATTGCCCGACCGGTCGTGGGCGTGGAGATTCTGGATAAACAGATTCACCGGGATCAAAAGAAATAAGAGGACCGCCGCACCCCGGGTCACCGTATGGGCCCGGCCCTTTTTGAACACCTGGCTCGCCCACTCCATAAAGGCAGCGGCTCCGATCCCGATCCAGATGGCCATAGCGAAGAAGGCACCCCCATAGAAGTAATCCCGCTCCCGGGGCTGGGGATCGGCCTGATTCTGATAGACAATGAGGGCCAAGCCGGCCATGACAAAAAAAACCAATACAACAAATGCCCGTTTCCAGTCCTTGAAAAAATGGTACCCGGCACCGAAAAGACAAAATATTAAGGGGACGACGTAGAGCTTATCCTGATACCCCCAGAACTGCCATTTGATATAGCGCAGAAACATTTTCTTTATTTGATAAGACCAAAACGGGGCGTTTCGGAAAGCATCGCTGAAACCGGAGAAAACCCATTTTATCGCATTCCCCATCTGGCTTTCGGCCCCGTATTGTTCCCGTCGGAGATAACTCAGCATTCGCTGGAGATTATCAGGAGTGTTCTCGTTTATCGGAGGTTGTAACCCCGATCGAATATAGATATAAAGATACGTCGAGTAGCCTATCAACAACAAAAGGGAGATGACCAGACCGCTTTCCAGTAGAATCTTACCCCTCTTTTTCGCCCAATTAGTACCGAAAATAATCATTGCAAAAAAGAGAAAAGATAAAAGAAACCAAAACATGGAATATGTCGACTTTTCGATCAACATCGGCAGCCCGTGCACGACCCCCGGATAGATGGCCAAGAGGATCGCCATCGAGGTGGCAACATACAGGGAAAAGGATTTCCAGCCAACCTTTTCCACCTTCTCAAAATAGACGATGGCCGCCAATGCCGGGATCACCACTACGGTTAGCAGATGGACCCCGAGGGATAGGCCCATAAGATAAAAGACAAGGAGGATATATTTTATATGATCCTTTTCTTTGGACTTTTCTACCCACACCATCACCAGCCAGGTCGCAAAAGCGGTTAGGAATACAGAGACGGAGTAAACCTCGGCCTCTGCCGCGTTGAACCATTGGGAATGGGAAAAAGCCAGAGCAAGGCTGCCCACAACCCCGGCCGAATAGGTCAACACCATATCGGCAGGGGTCTTCTCTTCCCCCCGCATGTACCGAATGAAGCGAACGATAATCAAATAGAGGAAAAAAATGGTAAAGGCGCTGGTGAGGACTGATATGAGGTTTACCCGGAGACCAATATCTTGAATGAAGGCCAAAACTAAAATAAACACCCGCCCCAGCATCAAATAAAGGGGAGCCCCGGGTGGATGGGGAACGGACAGGGTGTAGGAACTGGCGATGAATTCCCCACAATCCCAGAAAGAGGTGGTTGGGGCTACAGTTTTCAGATATATGCCGAGGGTGATCACAAGGACTCCGACAGCGATAAACCGATTGATCCGTTTGTAATTTTGCATTCGTCTTCCCCGAATTTATCTACTCACCGTTGCATTTATGATCTCTATTGCTCTTTGCGCCGATTCGTCCCAACTAAATTTCTCCGCCCACTGGCGGGCTTGGATGGTGAGATCGTTCCTCTTCTGGTGATTTTCCAAAAGTGCCACGGTCTCTTTCGTTAATCCGTGGATGTCGCCATATTTAAATAGAATACCTGTTTTTCCGTGAACCACCGAATCCCGCAGTCCCGGGGAATCCGCAGCGATGACCGGGACGCCGCAGGCATTGGCTTCGATCACCGTCAACCCCCAGCCTTCTTTCGGCGAGGGATTAACCCCAAGCCAAAGCTTATTTAAAAATTTCACCTTCTCCGCCTGCGATACATGGCGGGCAAACGTTACATTCCGCTCAATTCCCAATGATGAAGCAAGGCGTTCCAGCGCCGGCCGGTAGTCGCCATCGCCGATAATCAGAAGACGAACCCTCGGGTCATGGGACAAAATGCCCGGCATCGCTTGCAAAATATGATCAAGGCTCTTATATTTTTTCACCCGACCCAAATAACCAATCAGTGGTTTTTCGCTTTTGCTGTTGGGCACAACAGTATAATCCGCTAAATCAACAGCATTGGGCAACAGGTCAATTCGTGAACGGATACCTACACGACACAGTTCCTTCCGCGTACTCTCGGAAACGGCAGCGAAAGGCGTGTGCCTGTAAACAAGCGGCACCAGTCTTTCTGAGTAATACACGTAGCTCGCTGGCAGAAAGGGGACTTCTAAATAGATGGTTCTGCTGAAAAAATGATGAATGATGGCGACGATCGGTTCTTTTACAAATAAAGGGGTGAAGAACGGTATTTTGTTAATATCATCAACAACCACATCAAAATCAGCCTGAGCTTTTAGCTCTCGATAGGCCCAGGGTACGTAGAAGTTGAAAAGATTACGCCTTCCATGGCGAACGATATGAATGCCGTCAATCGTTTCTTCCGACGAGGCTCCCCGGTAGTGACAGCACAGCAAGGTAACCGCATGACCGGCTGCGGCAACGCGCTTAAAGATCTCGTGAAAATGAACTTCAGCCCCCCCCCCCAGGGGATTAGTAATATCCTGCCAATTTATGGCAAGAATTTTAAAAGAAGGCTTGCGGGCCATAATGACAACGTGCTTATTTTTTCATAACACAATATCGAAAACCCACCCAGTCTTTACATGCACTTTGATCTTGTTTTATGTCCACTATGACCGCTCCATTCTGTTCAAGAAATTTAACGACGTCTTCCCGCTTCATCCAATGCATTTCCGGTATTGCTCCATACTTCACTCTCCGATATACATTCAATAAGATTGTCGGAATAATACGAATAATTAGCCCTTCCAATATTTTTGCGGGCCCGCTTGGTAGTTGGAATATTAGCAAGCCATCCGGAACAAGTATCCTCAAAAACTCTTTGATGTAGTTTTTAGAATATGTTGGTGCCATGTGTTGAAGGGTAATATTTGTATAAATAAAATTAAAACTGTTGTCAGGGAACACTTTTAAATCATCTGTCTCATTCAGATAATACTTACATTTATCACCATGCTGGTTGAATTTATTAGCTAGTTCTATCATAGATGGTGCGATATCAACGCCATAGACTTCATCGAAATAATTGGCTAGCGGCTGAGTCAACCTTCCGATACCACAGCCAAAGTCAAGTGCTTTCCTCCGTGGAACGTTGAAACCTAATGATTTAATATACTCCATAATAAGATCAATTTCTCTTTTGCCAATTGTAAAGAACTCGTCTATATCCCACTTACCCTTCTTATTAGGCCAAGTAAGTATTGACCATAAGGGATCTATTTTACCCAATTCATCCCAATTTCTCTGTAAATCTTTTATATCCATATTCCTTACATCTTTGATTTAAGCATGTCATCTAACCGGCATAATATATGGTATCAAGGTGGAAAAAAATATTTACAGAAGGAAATACTAAATTTTATAAAAAATAATTTAAGTATTTTTTCTTATTATGTCAAGCCCAATTTTACGGCAGCAGCCAACAGGGGGATCATGATCTCGTGATGGCCGCTGAAATCAAACCCCTTACCGCCCCCCCTGAGGGGCCGTCCCAGCACGTTCACCTGGGGCCGGTAATGGCGATACATGTCAAAATTAGCGGCGGTGAAATTAACCACTCGATGTCCCAGATTACGGGCTAAATTAAGGGCCTTTACAAAGACTTCGGGCAGGAGAACGGCCGACCCAACATTAAGAATCACACCCCCCTCCCCAAGCTGTGAGACCTGGGAAGTAAAAATTCGGAAATCCCGGAGGCTGAGCTCACCGATTGCTGCCCCATCAGCCGAGGGGTGTTGATGGATAATGTCCGTCCCCATCCCCACGTGAACGGTAACCGGCACCCCGAGCTCATAACCCCGGGCCAAAAGGCTTAGGGGTTTATTGGGGGCTTCCGCATCCAACAATTCCACCCCCAGGATTTCACCCAGCCCGGTTTTGGACACCATGCCTTTTTTAATAGCCCCGTTGATGAAATCCGCCGTTTCTTTAGCCATCCCGAACGACCCATCTTTTATATTTTCGGCCACATTTTCCGAAGTGATGCCCCACAGGGCCAGCTCGCAATCGTGCACGATACCGGCCCCGTTCATGGCCACCGCAGCAACAATCCCCCGTTCCATCAGGTCAATCAGGATGGGGCTTAAGCCCACCTTAATCAGATGGGCCCCCATCATGACGATGGTCGGCCTTCCGATCCGGTGGGCAGTAATGATCCGTTCCACCAGCTCCCGAAAGTCCCTCCCCGCCAAGATGGTTGGCAGGGAGGAGAAGAAATCTTCAAAAGTGCCACCGGAAGCAAAAACCTTTCCAAAATCCTGGATGTGAACCTTACTTCTCCGCTCGGTAATGGAATAGGTCTTTACCCGACTCAGGTCTATTTCCACATATTTGGACATTGAAGTTCTCCTTATTTGTTCAAGGGGTGGTTATAAATTTAGAAAACCACGGAGGCACAGAGACACGGAGAAAAATACTTTGTGCCCTTTATAATACTAATCTTTTGATGCCGTCTTTCATCACTGCAACGTAAAAATTGAGAATCAAGCCTACTTTGAGACCAGAGAGCCGCAAGTATATCAGCAATTGAGCCTCATGAACCGGAGCAATGGCGTCTACACACTTTAATTCCAAAATTACCTTATTCTCAACCACTATATCAATCCGATAACCACAATCTAACTTGATGCCCTTGTATTCAAGTGGAAGCGGCCTTTGTCGCTCAAAGGGCAATCCACGTAATTCCAATTCACGGTATAAACACTCTTCGTAAGCAGACTCCAATAGCCCCGGCCCCAAGTGACGATGCACTTTCCGCCTAGGCGGACTGCTCCAATTATTTCTTCTGTTAGATTCTTCTCATATAGCATCGTACAAACCCCTATATTATTATATATGGATATTTTGTAATAGATTAGCCATAGAGATTAAAAAGTTGTAATCCAACTGTTCCGATTTTTATGCCTTCTCTGTGCCTCCGTGTCTCCGTGGTTAGGGGTTTGAATTTAAAATCCCTGACCCAGGGACAAACTCCTCCAGTTCAGCGGTGATTGACCCGATGATCACCTTACTCTTCATCAGGACGGGTAATCCCCGGCCGTCGTCCGAAATCCAGATGGTCAGCCGGCCCTTCTTTTTAAAAATACCGATGGACTTAAGTAGGGGTTCGATCACAAAGCAGGAAAACCTCCCTGCCCCCACCTTCACCTTCTCCTTGCGATAGACCTTAACCTCAAGGTCATAAATTTTCCCGTTGTCGTGGACGGGGATAAGCAAGGATATTCCCACCTCAAGGGGCTGGGTGCGAACATAATACAGGGCCGACAGGGCATCCTGGATAAACTCGGGCACCTGGGCCGTATCCCGGTCTGAAGAATTAGGGAAGTTAGAATAAGCTAATCGGATCTTTTGATCGAAGTCCACTTCATAGTCGAAGACGTATTTCCCCTCTCGCAGATGTTTCTCGTAACGCCAAGGGAAAAGACCCTCCACATCAATATAAGTCCGCACCACATCCCGAACTTTATAAAAGCGGGAGAAAAATTTGTTGGACTCAACCACCGATGATATGGAATAACATCGGGCCCCGTTGATTTCTTTAATCTCGTGAATGGACATCACCGTATGGCCGGCGTTGATGGGGCCGTAATTTACCGAAAAATAGAGCTTTTCCCCTATCCCGAAAGCCCGATTCTCGATGTGGCGTCCTGTAAAGGAGGCTTTACTATCAGCGATTCCGCCTTTTCCGATGGTACCGTTAATCCCTTCCTTTTCTGTTTGTGAATAGACCCTATTTAGGAAGAAACCAGCGGCAATGAAAAGTAAAAAAGAAAAGGTAATAAGGTCTTTTAAACAAAATCCTTTCCTCTGAAAATACATATTTCCTTTGAAAATACCTAACATTTTGATTCCCCTGTGTCCTATGTGTTTCGGCCCGAAGGGTCTTTACTGCCCGGCCAGGAAGAAACGATCTTGGAATGAAATGAGATTTTCATTTTTACAAGCTACAGGCCGCAAGTTACAGGTTGCGGACACGGAGCTTAAGGTCTGAATCCTGGGGTTTGAATATTGGAGCTTGTAGCTTATTAGTAAGCATTTTTCCCGGTAAATATTTCCCAAAAGGTCTTCAAGATTATTTTGATGTCGAAAACCAATGACCAGTTTTCCACATAGAACACATCAAACTTTGTCCGTTCTTCGATTGAGGTATTACCGCGCCAGCCGTTGACCTGGGCCCAACCCGTCATTCCCGATTTTACCCGGTGTCTCTCCAGATATTTGGAGACTTGGTTACTAAATTTTTTTACGAAGAAAGGACGTTCAGGCCTCGGTCCCACCAAACTCATCTCCCCATTCAAGACATTGATCAACTGGGGGATTTCATCTAAGCTGAGCCTACGGAGGAATTTGCCCACTTTAGTCACCCGCTGGTCATTCTGACTGGCCCAAATCGGCCCGGTGGAAGACTCGGCATCTTGTTTCATAGAGCGAAATTTTAGCATCCAAAATTCCTTGCCGTCAAAGCCGATCCGGAGTTGCCGATAAAAAACGGGACCAGCCGAGTCCAGCTTGATCAGCGCAGAGAAAACCAGAAAGAACGGGCTGAGTACTACCAATGAAACCGCAGAAAGGACCACATCGAAACAGCGTTTGAGGACGGCATTCCACCCCGATATGGGAACCTTCTTGATGGTCAATAAGTGAATCCCGCTGATCTCGGTGACCTCAGGCTGGCTAGTTAAAAGCTCCAGCATGTCGGGGACCACCAAAAATTCAATGTTCACCCCTTCGCATTTTTTTAGAATGGTCATTAGCGAAGGATGTTCCTGATACGTCAGGGCGATAAAAAGTAGGTCTAAGCCCTTTTCTTTGATGATTTCATCCAGTCTATCTAAGGTGCCCAAGAACAATTCCTTCCTTTCCGGGTTGGAAGTGACCCCAACAAAACCCAGAACCCGGTATCCCAGATCCGGATGGTCTTTGATCCTCTGATAAAGGCTTTCCCCCCCCTGGCTTGAGCCAACAATGGCGGTGTTCAGGGTACCTACCCCACTCCTGTAAAGCCGTTTTCGCAATCGAATGACGGCCGCCCTTTCCACCGTCACAAAAACGATGCTGACCACCCACAGGATAGCAAAGACCAGCCGGGAATAAGAAAACCCCCGATAGAGAAAGCCTAAGGACATCGCCACCAGCATCCCGGTTGAAACGGCTTTGGCCACCAGATAAAGTTCATCCAAAAGGCCAATGGTCCATCGCAATCGGTATAGTTTAAAGAAATAAAGGATCGGAAGCCAGGCGAAGATTACCAGCATGGAAAAGTATATATAACCCCCCAGGGGGGGATAGCCTTTAGTAACGGGAAAAATATCGGTAAAGGGGGAATAAAACCGAATCCAATAGGAGGTTAAGAATGCCAGTTCAATGGCTAAAACATCAAAAATAATGGCTAGTAAGGGTATCAGTACATCCCCTTTACGTCGAGAGAACATAGGGTTTCCCTTGATTGATTTTTTCGGTAATAAATTTTTTAATTTTTTCTTTAAAGACAGAGAGATCGAACCCCATGGCATGTTCACGGATCCTCTCCGGGACGAAAGCGTAGGGGTCAAATCCCCTCACCGCTTTCATTAAACTCTCCGCTGATTGCTCTGGGAAGAAAATCCCGGTAGCTCTTTCAGGGTTAACCATTGGGAAATCACCCCGCCATCCCAGTTTTAGGGATATGGGATGGGGTATTACAGTCTCCAGGACCCCACCCCGCCCATAAGCAATTACCGGTTTGCCCACCGCTTGGGCCTCCAAGGGGACAATGCCGAAGTCCTCTTCACCCGGAAAGATGAGGGCCTGGCACCCGGCGTAAAATTGGGCCAGTTGGCCTTCGGCCTGCCAGGGGAAAAATTCTATATTCTTTCGTGCCCTCCTGATTAACCTTTTCTTCTCCGGGCCCTGACCGACAATCACTAACCTAAGACCCAAATCATTGAAGGCCTCAACGGCTAAATCAATTCGCTTGTATGGAACCAGAGCCGACACGATCAAGAAGTAGTCTTCGGACCTTTTTGAAAGGGGGAAAGCCCGGGTATTGACTGGGGGGTAAATGACCTCGGCCTCCCGGTGATAGTGTCTCCGAATACGCATTCTGACATTTTGGGAGTTAGCCAAAAAATAATGCACCCTATCCGAACTGGCCACATCCCATTGACGCAGATAATTCACCATCCGGGGGACCAGTTGGCCAGCCAAGGGGGAAAGTTTATTCACCCCAAAATAGTGGTAATACATATCCCATACGTAGCGCATTGGGGTATGGACATAGCTGATATGCAGGGCATGGGGGGCGGGGATTACCCCTTTCGCCACGCAATGACTGGTGGAGATGATCAGATGGAATCCCCGGAGGTCAAACCCCTCGATGGCCCGGGGAAAGAGGGGAAGATAATAGCGGTATTTCCCCCGAGCAAAGGGGAGGTATCGGATGAAGGATTCCTTAATCCTCATCTTTTCAATCCCCGGGGACACCGCCCCCCTTCGGTGCAGAAGGGTGAAAAGGGTGGCTTGGGGAAATAGTTCACATAAGACCTCAAGGACCTTTTCACCACCCCTCATGCCTGTAAGCCAATCATGAACCAGAGCTACTTTCACCCATCTCCATTAAAATTTTCATCACTTCATCCGACGTTATTTGCTTCATACACTCCTTGGTCCCGCATTCAGGGAATTTGCCCCGGTGGTAACAGGGAGAACATAATAATCTTTTATAAATCACCCTATGAGATATTCCGACAGGGGCCTTTCGTTTGGGATCGGTGGGTCCGAAAAGGGCAATGGTGGGAACTTTTACCGCTGTCGCCAGGTGCATAAGCCCCGAATCATGGGCCACTACCACTTTGCAGACTCTCATAACAGCCGCGGTTTGCAACAGGGTAGCTTTCCCGACCAGGGAATAGACCCCATTCCCCACCCCTTCCATTATTCTCGAACTTATGGCTTCTTCCCCAGGACCGCCGAAGAGGACTACATGATAGTCCTTGGTCCGAAGTTTTCGAACCAACTCTAAATATCCATCCCATCGGCGTTGGGGCATATCCTCACCGGGGTTTCTGGCCCCACCGGGACAGAGGCCGATAATAGGCATATTCATCAGGTCGTTTTCCCTTATAAATTCCCTGGAAAAATCTTCGTCTTTTAAATCAGGAAAAACTTCCATCTGCATGTCCAAATCGGAACTGCCCACGAAAGATGGGAGCTTATTGTAGATGGAGATTTCGTGGTCAACTCCGTCCTCCTTTATCCTATGTGTGTGCGGAAAACCCTCCCCATCACAGTCAAGCCCCACCCGAAATCTTCCCCCCACCAATAGCGCGAACAAATTGAGTACCAGAGATCGGTGAAATACAAAGATGAGGTCAAACTTCTCCTGCCTCAGCTTAAGAACTAATAGCCATAGTTTCCATAGATGGTGATGGTGGAAGCTTTGATCATCAACGACAAAAACGCGGTCCAGATGGGGATTTCCCCGAACCACCCCAGCAGACCATTCACCGATCAGCATGCTAATCTCCGCGTGAGGGAATAATTTCCTAAGATTTCTAATAGCCGGGGTAGCATTCAACACATCGCCAATGGCGAAGAGTTTCATGATCAATATCTTTTTGATCGTTGACAGATCGATATTACGGTCCAAAGGGATTTTGAACGGTTGAAACAGTAGATTTCCCAGTGAATAGATTGGTTTCATCCCCGGCCCACCCCTTTCTCCTCTAGGGAGTGATAGACCGCTAAGGTTTCCCTTGCGGTCTTATCCCATGAGAATTTCTTGGCCTGCATTAATCCCGCGGTGATCAGCTTTTTCCTTAATTCGGATTTGTTTATGACATCATAAATAGCACGTGCCATTTCATCAGGTTCGTATGGATTAATAAAAAGAGCTGCTTTACCCACTACTTCCGGAATTGACGATAGATCAGTGGTTATCACCGGGGTTCCACAGTTCATCGCCTCTAAAGGCGGTAGTCCGAACCCTTCATAGATTGAAGGAAAAACAAAAACGTCAGCTGCCTTATATAGGTATGGCAAATCATCCTTGGAGACGAAACCTATGATCCTCACCCGATCGCTGAGACCCAGTTTTTGAATCACCGCCCTTAATTCTGGATATTCCGGTTCTTCATGAATTTTACCCGCTAATACCAATTCGCAATCCAGACTCGAGTAATGGAGAAGGCGGAAGAAGGCCTGTATCAATCCTAATACATTTTTTCTCGGGTCAATTCCGCCGATATAAAGGATAAATTTTTTATAAATACAGTATTTTTCCCGAACCAGTCGAAATTTATTTATACGATTATCTTCAGAGACCATATCATCGGCGGCTAAATATATCACCTTTATTTTATCCGGTCTGATTCCATAATACTTAATAATGTCCTTTTTAGAATGCTCTGAAATGGTGATAATGACGGCGGATTTTTGGACCACCCTCCTGTCAATCAGATGTTTAAGTTTATACAAGGGGCTCTTATACCATATTCTCAAATCCGGCAGCGCCAATTCAATGAGATCGAGAATAGTCACCACGGTCTTTTGGGGGCAATACCAAGGAACATCCTTATGGCAGAAAAAATGAAAGGCATCAGCCTTCAATCGTTTCAGGGTCATGTTAAGAAAGAGTTGAGTATTTAATTCTTCCCGACCAAGACTAAACACTTGGGGAAAATTGTGATATAATCTAAAAATATTATGCCCTCCATCCCTATAATCAACTGGTTTATTTTTATCGAAAAGAAGATAGAAATCATCGGATGGAGCTATCTTGGGTAACTGACTGATAAGGTGTTCCGCGTACCTTCCTATCCCCCTCGTCTTATGTCCCTTAAACCCGGTTTGAATTCCCCGGGCATCCAAGCCTATGAGCATAGAATTATGAATAAACTTAATTAAGAATTTCTTCTTTCTAATTCAAGATCATGTTCTACCATTTCTTCAATAAGATCTTTGAAGGAAATATTGTAATTCCATTTAATTTCTTTTTTAGCTTTAGAGCAATCCCCCTGCAATAACTCCACCTCAGCAGGCCTAAAGAAGTTGGGATCAACAACAATGTAATCTTTGTAATTTAAACCCACACATGAGAAAGCAATTTCAACAAATTCTTTCACAGAATGGGTTTCACCCGAAGAAATAACCAGATCAACAGGTTTACTATTCTGAAGCATATTCCACATGGCTTTTACATATTCCTTTGCATGACCCCAGTCCCTTTTTGCTTCTAAATTCCCCAAGCGAAGCTCTTTTGTTTTACCCAGTTTAATATGAGCAACATGTGATGTTACTTTCCTTGTTACAAATTCATATCCTCGACGTGGTGATTCATGATTATATAAAATACCACTTACTGTAAACATATTGTAGGCTTCGCGATAGTTTCTTGTTAAATGATATCCTGCAACTTTGGATATTCCATATGAAGATCTAGGATGGAACCTTGTATTCTCATTTTGGGGGGTTTCTTCTGCTTTACCGAACATTTCACTGGATCCTGCAAAATAGAATTTACAATCCGGACAAATTTGTTTGAGGGACGACAAAATATAATGAGTACCATTTATGTTGGTATTGAAGGTGGAAAATTCATCCTCGAACGAATAGCTGACGAAGCTTTGTGACGCTAAATGATAACACTCATCCGGCTGTACTTCTAAAATCGTTTGATAAATACTTGCAAAACTTTCCAAAGATGCGGAACAAATATGGATATCCTTCAAAATATGATTAATACGCCACATTCTATGTCGGATATCCTCAATAGCAACCCGCCGTACCAAACCATATACTTCATATCCTTTATCAAGCAGATATTCTGCTAGATAAGATCCATCCTGTCCTGTAATCCCAGTTATTAACGCTCTTTTCATTTATGAACCCCTTTCTTAGAATGTCAGTAGCTACCTTATTTTTTTCCCAACTATGAAAATGTCACCCAACCGGTAACGATACCCAAATCTCACTCTATTTAAAAGATGGAGAATAAACAATCGTTTACTTTTAATAACAGTATCTTTATCCGCACCATAGGCTATTATTTGGAAACCGTAAGATTTTAATAATTCCTTAAGCAAGTCAAGGGGATAAGGCCTGACATGGGTAATGTCTAACCAGAACCGTTCACCCATGACCTCTATATCCCTAAAATTCGGGGTTATGATTATTAGCCTTCCACCCATTTTTAGACCCTTATTGATTCCTTCTAATAGTTTCATGACTTCTTGGGGAACCAGATGTTCAATTAGATGACTACAAAACACCCCATCAAATGATTCGGAGTTCTCAGCCAAATAGGTATCCAGCGCTGTACATTCTACGGTTAAACCCTTCCTTTTACAGATTTCCACCACCTCCTGCGATATATCAATGCCGACCCCTTTTACCCTTTTTCCCCTCAGCAGCTCCAGAAAAACCCCTTTTCCGCAGCCCAGATCTAGGACGTTTTCTCCTTCGTAGAAATACTGGGTGTACTTCCTCTGGTACCGTCTGATGGTTTCCTCATCACCGCTAAAAGCAAAAATATCCAATTTCTTATCCTGGACCATAAAGATAACTACCCCTTTGCTCTGAGTGTATTAAGCAACCCTAGAACATCCTCTTTTGCCACAGCTTTGAACACAAACAAAGCTGTTAGGTAGACAATTGTACAAAATAAAATTAATAATAACAAATGAATCTCATCTTTCAACAAAATTAAGGGTAGAATCAAAAGTGAGGCCAGAAGAATTTTAAAAAAATCAACTGTAGGAAAAATGGTGGCGAAGCTTTGGCGCACATAATAGAATAAAATACCGAAGCCGACTATCTCCGTCAACACAGTGGCTAAGGCGGCCCCGTTATGGCTAAATTTTGGGATCAAAATAAAATTTAAGAGAATATTAATTGCTGCGTTCACCACCGCGATATAAAACACTATCCTCTGCTTATCAATGGCCCCGAGGAGGTGCCCGAAAATGTTAGTGACAAACATTAACGGAAGAACCCAAATGATAATTCTAAGGGTAGTTGCGGCTGGTAGATAATCGGGTGTGTATAGAAAGTGGATTATTTGATCAGCAACAAAAGTCACCCCAATGGCAACGGGGAGCGCCAATACTAAGGAATACTTCACCCCGTTTATTCCAGCGTTAACTGCAATGTTCTTATTCTTCAAAAAGTTTTCAGCTACGAAAGGAAAGATTGCGGTTACCAGGGACCCAGAAAAAACCATCAGGGCGAATATCAAATTATAGGCCGAATTATAAAGACCAACGGCTTCATCACCCTTCATCTTGGAAAGCATCACCGAATCTATCTTAAAATAAATCATCACAAAAATGCCCGTCAAGGCGAACGGAAGCCCCCCCTTTATAAGCCTTTTCAATTGATACGTATTAACTGCGAATTGAGGCTTAACAAATTTTTTAAGCAACACAAATAAAGCGACGAACAAGATCAGAATATCTGAAAACATGATCATTAACATAATGTTGACTATTGAAAATCTAAAGTAAATAGCTACCAGAACAGCAATAGATTCGATAACCTTTCCTAAGGCCATCACCAACGCCTCGTACTGCATCCGTTCAAAAGCGCGAAAGATGGCGATGAAAGAATCGGTATTTACCCTGAGGATGATGCAAACCGAGGCCAGATATACCAGTTGCCGGTTAATGGCTGAAGTCCGGAGCAAATTGATTATCAGAAAGAGCACCAAATAGGTAAAGAGCGCCAGAATTACTTTGAGGACAATAGCGTTTCCCAAGAATCGTTCCGCTGCAGCTTTATCTTTGGCAACTTCACGGGTAAGCAATGGCGTAATGCCGAGGTCGAAAAGGGGGTTAAATAGAAACACAAAAGCAAAGGCAAAGGTATATTTTCCGTATTGCCCAGTGCCCAAGTATCGTGTCAGAAGGACAACAACAACAAAACCAATAAACCGGGCAAAGATTTGGGCGGTAAGAAGGATCAATGAATTCTTGGCCACTCTGTTTTCAATTGGCATACTTATTAGGATTCCTTTAGGAAATAACCCTATTCAGTTTCATCAAGATTTTGTGAAAACCTAGCAGTGAGCCCCAGGATGAACCACACCAGCAATCCGTTCTCCGCATCTGTCTGATAATTCTGGAAAAATCCGGCCACTAAAATGGCGATCAAGGATATTGTCCCCCCCACTGCCAGCGCCCAGTCAATACCTCTATCTTTTATTTTTGGGAGGACAAGAAGGGCCTTTCTGAAGAAAAAAAACCAGATCAAAAGGAAAGAAGCCAAGCCTACCAGACCCGAGATAACTGCTTCGTTTAAGAAGTCATTATGGGGATGGCAGGTACTCATGTAGTAACCATCAACGCTAAATTCCTTAAAGGCTTCCCCCCAATTGGCCATTCCTATCCCCAGTAAGGGCCGGCTTTTGATAATTCTTAAGGATGTTCTCCACAGATTTAGCCGGGCCTGCTGGGTCTCCGTGGTGAAGGACTGGGTTATCCGGGTACGAATTGAAGGCTGAAAAATCAGTAATAGCCCAGCCATTAGCGCCAGGGTAAGCCAGATCTTCCAACGGTATCCCTTTGGTAAAAACAATCCCAAGGCAAGAATGCCCCCAAAGGCCCCTATCCAGGCGCTGCGGGCGTAACTCCAGAGCAGAGCCAATCCCAAAAGCCCCGTAAAAATTCCGAAAAGCAGCTTCTTTTTGACCGTAGGATGAAAAACACCCACCGCCAGGGTCATGAGAAAAACCATCATCACATGCCCCCCATAGGTGAGGTGATGGGTAAAAAAACCCTCCGCTTCCACCCCATACGCATGCACCCGCAGGGGTTCCCCATGAAGATAATCGAACCCCGAAAAATGCTGCACGAAAGCGTAGAGGGCCGCTATCAAAGAGGAATAAATGAGAGCTTCAAAAATCTTCTGAATCTGATCATTCCTTTTTACCCCGTAAAACGAGGCAAAGTAGGCCATCACGATCCACCTTTCTTCAACATAACTTCTCAAATTAATCTGATATTTAGATAACAGGACTGCCACAAAATCAACGGCCAAAAAAAGAATAATAACCAGGGAAAGCATATCGAGCGGCCCCCTTTCACCCCTAAAATAGATAAAATGGATGACAATAAAAAGGAGAGCAAGTCCCAATGAAATGTTGGTGATTGAGATAGATAATGGGGAGGCGAGAGCAAACAGAATCAAGGCGGTAAAAATGGCCCCATCAAGAACTTTTTCCGCTGGGATTCCTCTCATTGTCCTCACTGTTTTTTGAAAAATCTGGTGGAGGGAAATGAATTCGTTCTTCATAAAGACCTCATCCCGGACCTGGTCAAGAGCCGCTCAAATTTACGGAAGACATCTTCTACCGAAATTGGGTTCATATCGTTAGCTTGAGAAAGGATTATCTCACTTAAAACCTTGTAAGGTGCATAGGCATAATAATTCTTCTTAGATTTTGGATAAAGCACTACCTGTGGAATCTTGAAGGAGGAAGCCATATGTACTATAGAGGTATCTGTGGTGATTAAAAAATCCATTTCCTCAACTAGGGCAGCGGCTTCCTTAATATCCTGGGTAAGATAGCTTATCACGACTCGATCGCCCAATAATCTCTTTATGCGGTGACCCCGGGCCTTATCTTGGGAGGTGGTCAAAAGGAAAAGGCTAAAACGCCCGTTTTTTTCTAAGATCTTCCGACCCAATTCTGCCCATTTCTCCTCCCCCCATGCCCGACGGGGGTGACCGGCCGACAGGTTAAAGCAAATTTTAATCTTCTTAGAAAGATTATACTTAGCCAGAAAGTCCCTTGCCTTATTGACATGGGATCTTGACAGGGAAATATATGGGGTAAGATCCTCCGCCATCGGGTCAATGAAAAAGGCCATCAAGACTTGAGCATTCCGCTCAATGATATGACTCTTCATATCATTGGTGGGATCATTAACCAGATTATAAGCGAAGTTATGCCGGGGATTGGAAATACCAGTGCGATATTTTGTAGAGGAAAACAGTATAAAAAACAGCGAGGTCAAGGAGGGATGGTCTTTGGGATTTACCACGACATCAAATCTTTCCTGTCTTATAGATCTCATTAATTTAATCATGCTGAAAATATTTTTATCATAAACAAAAATGTTATTTATGTTTGTATCCTCTGAGACTAAATCCCGATTAGTGGGACTTGTCAACAGGGAAATTTTAACCCCAGGATAATGTTTTTTCAAAACTTTTATGATGGGGGTGGTGAGGATCAGATCCCCAATCTTTCCCATCTGAAGAATCAATATCTTTTTCATTCCAGAGGGGTTAGGATGGTCTACAACTTTGGGTTTGAAAATACTACTCAAAATAGAGAAAAATCCCCTGCGAAATCTAGCTTCTAATAATTTGTAAGTTTGATGGGTAATCATCCTTCACCCAATTTAGTATTCAAGGTTTCTTGCAGAAAATCCTCCAGGCTTGACACCATCCTTTCCATACTAAACTGCTCGGTGATCTTCTTTCTTCCAGCATCTCCGAAGGCTTTTAAAAAAGAATCATTGTTAATTAAAGCCCAGATGGCATCGGCGATGCCTTGAACATCCCTGGGTTCGACTACATATCCAGTAACACCATCCTCGACCAACTCTCGAACCCCACCCACATCGGTAGCTACTACCGCCTTTCCAAAGGACATGGCCTCCATAATGCTATTAGGCAGTCCCTCTTCGAGAGAGGTCAGCACAAAAAGGTCCATTTGGGGATAGATTTGGTAAGGATCCTCCTGGTATCCGAGAAATCTAACCCTACTTTCAATTCCAAGTTCCCGGGATAGCCCCTTTAATTTTCCATCAAGAACACCCGACCCGGCAATAAGAAATGACAAACTGGGATCACGCTTTAACAATTCCTGGGCCGCTTTCAAGAAATATACCTGACCTTTGGGCCTGGTCAGTCTGCCGGCGGTCAGGATAATTTTGTCATCCCCAGGAATGTCAAAACTCTGTCTGAGATTCAGTCCAATGCCATTGCCCATATTATTGACTTTTATTCCATTGGGGATAACCTCGATAAAATCATCTTTGAACCAGCCATAGCTTGAATATCTGTTCTTTATGACGGCTGTGTTGGTGATTATTTTATCCACCAATTTGTAGGTTAAAAAATATTTCAGCCTCCTGCTGAAAAGGGGGTACCCATTTCTGGAAATAACCAGCGGTACCGCCGCCAGCCTGGCCGCCACCCCGCCCAGGCGAATGTCCTTATTAAAATTAGCAATAAGACAATCAATCTTTCGTCGCCGGAAAAGCCTGATCAACTTAGAGGTCACAATGGGACCGAAATCCCCGGCAATCTTTAAAGGGACCGTAGTTAAGCCAACCTGCTGTGCCCTGCGGAGAAAGAAAGAATCGGGTTTTCCGATTAACACAACGTAATGTCCGCGTCCTTTTAACCCCTCTGCGGCCGAGACCATCCACTTCTCGCCCCCGCCCCATTCATCAGGGGGGATAGAATTTAAAAAAGCAATGTTCATCCTAAATCCAGAAATTCAACACCGAAAAACACTGAATTTAGATCCTTACTTTTCCAGAAACTCATAACGACAAGACTCATTTAATCTAATACTTAGTGCAAAGCATTTGATATTTGTTTTTTCGGTTATTTTAGTGTTATTCGGTGTTTTCCGAATTTGGGTTCATCTGAATTTCGGAAGGCCAATGAGAATTCTTTCCAAATCATGAATCATCTTATCAAGTGAAAATTCCTTATGGACCCTCCTTTTCGCCGTAATGGTAATCTTTTGTCTGAGATCAGAATTAACCATCATTTCTTGGATTAATCTGCTGAGGCCAACTTCATCGCCAAATTCCACCAGAAAACCGTCACTCTTGTGGTTTATTATTTCCTCAATCCCCGGCACCCGGGTGGCAATCACCGGCACCCCACATGACCAGGCCTCCAAGATGACATTGGGCACCCCCTCAAACCTGGAGGATGATACCAGAAGATCAAGCTGGGGGATGACCGCTTCGATATTCTTTCGAAAACCGGCGAAAATGACCTGTCCCTGAAGATTCAACCTTTTGGTTAAATCCTCTAGTGTTCCCCTTTCCCGCCCCTCGCCCACGATGATCAGTTTGCACCCGTTGCTCTGGGACGTCAGCCTAGCGAAAGTACGGAGGAGAAAGTCAAACCCTTTCTGGTGGGCCAGGCGGCCGACTCCCCCAATGATGAAGGTTTCCTTTCCAATGCCAAATTCAAGTCGGATTCCGTCCTTCCTTTGGGGAGATTCCGCCGGCGCCACCCCATTATAAAGAACCTCGACCTTGGATGGGTCAACCCACGATGCCCCACCTAATTCTTCCTTTATGGCTCTTGCATTGACGATTATTTTGTCGGGCAAAACCCCGTATTCCAGCCTGTCCTTCCAGTAATTTCGCATGGTCCTGGTAATTCCTAACCGGATGGCTACGGGACGCCCCATCAGTTTAGCCGCAAGCCCCCCCAACCAGTAATCTTTGACTTTGGTGGGGATAACTACGTCAATAGAATAATTTCGCATCATATAGGCTAATCTACCGACAGTAAAAACATCCCCATCATTGAAAAAGTGTAGGTGGTGATAGGTGATAGAAAAGACTGTATTTCTTTCCCGAAATATGGGGGAACGACAACAGATATGGACCCGGTGGCCTCGAGCAGCCAATCCCTGGGCGGCGAGCAGGGTCCATTTCTCATTGCCCCCCCAATGAAGAGCCGAATTTATAAACATTACGTTCACGTCTTGTCGGTGCCAAACTGCATCTGGTACAGTCGGCGATAGATCCCCCTTTTTTTTATTAACTCATGATGGGTTCCTTCCTCCACAATCCTTCCCTCCTCCAGGACGACGATCCGGTCAGCCCGTTTGACGGTGGACAGGCGATGTGCGATAACCAACACGGTGCGTTCCTCCATCAACCGCTCGATAGCCGCCTGCACCAACCTCTCCGATTCCGTATCCAGAGCGGCAGTGGCCTCATCCAATATCAGGATGGGCGGGTTTTTAAGCAGGGCACGGGCTATAGCCAGTCGTTGCCGCTGCCCACCGGAAAGCTTCGTCCCCCGTTCACCAATGGATGTTTCGAAACCCCGATCCATGTGCTGGATAAACCCCAAGGCGTTGGCCGCCCGGGCTGCCGCCTCGATCCGATCCTGGTCTACATCCCTGAGACCGTAGGCGATATTGTTACGCACGGTATCATTGAACAAGATTGTCTCCTGAGTGACGATACCAATAAGATCTCGCAAAGACTTCAGGGTAACATCCCGCAGGTCTATCCCATCTATTTCCATCCTACCGGAAGTGGGATCGTAAAAGCGGGGCAGTAGGTCCACCAGGGTGGACTTCCCCGCCCCACTGGAGCCCACCAAGGCTAACACCTCGCCCTTCCTTATTTCTAAATTGATGTCCCTGAGAACAAGGTCATTTTTCTCGTTGTATTTGAAGTGAACCCCATGATAGGAAATTCTATCCTTGAAATTCCTGAGGGATATCGCCCCCTTGCGGTCTATGATGCGGGGTTCTGTTTCCAAGAGATCAAAGACCCGCTGGGCAGCCGCCAGACCCTGCTGGATATAATTATTGAGTCCCCCCAGGTTTCTTAAGGGTTGAACCAGGGCGAACAGCACGATGATAAAGCGCATAAAGTCCTCCGGGGTAAGCAGTCCCCCGTGAAGGACCTCCCTTCCCCCATACCATAGTAAAAATACCCCCATGGCTAACCCCAGGGACTCTGAAAGAGGGGAGGACAGGCTCTGCAATTTCTTTTGCCTGAAGACGATTTTGAAGTACTTTTCGGTCTCCCGTTTGAAGCGGTTCACCTCGAAGAGTTCCATGGCAAAAGCCTTCACGATCCGAATACCGGCCAGGGTCTCCTGCATGATAGTGGTGATGCCGGCAATCTGTTGTAAGGATCTCCGGCTCTTGCGCCGGATGCTCTGGCCAATTTTGGTGATCAATACCGCACTGAGGGGAAGCAGAATGAGGGAAATCAGGGTCAATTTCCAGCTGATGATGAACAGAATTCCCAAGAAGATGAGGATGTTGATGGGCTCCCGCAGGATTTTCTCGAATGAGTTTCCGATCACCGTGTTCAAAATAGTCACATCGTTGGTCATGATGGAGATTAACTCCCCGGTTTTTTTATCGCTAAAATAATGTAAAGAGAGTCGATGCAGATGTTCGTAGATTCTATCCCGCAGGTTCTGCACTACTCGATGTTCCACGTAAGCGGAAAGAAGCACCTGACAATAGCGGAAGAAATTTTTAAGGAGGAAGGAAAATAGGATAACCAGGCACAGGATCTTCAAAGTAAGCAGCGTATCCTCTCGCTGTATAAATTGTCGGGTCTGATCTTTTAAGTAATTGTTTAAATTGAAAGGATATAGCTCCTGTTTCGGGAGCGATTGGACATTCTTATCTATTTTCTCTACTTCTCTAACATTTTCCTGCCCCGAGAAGATGGTGTTAATAAACATGGGTGCCATCCAAATGGCAAGACTATTAAACAGCACATAAAACATAGAAAAAATAATGGCGGTAGAAATATGTTTCCAGTAGGGCTTAAAGAATTTGATGACTTTAAAATATAATTTCATAACTAAACCTCACTGTCCGCTTATTTTAATACAATCTGTAAAATGTTGGTCATTGATTAGTAGTACACTCACCACTCACTCTATAATTAACGAACTGCCTATCAAAATTATCGAAACATGAGTAGAGACTGTTAATACTGAATCTTATACAAAACCCCGTTTTTTGCCTGATGGTCTGCTATCGTTACCGTTTTAAAAGACGGTAGTTCCTATATTCGCCCAGCCTCCTCCCCCCCAGGAATTTGTTTTCGATAAAAGATAAGAAGCGGTATTTAAATCTCTCGTGTTTGAGGGGGTTGCCAGAGGGATCTGGTTTTCCATTCATCCGCAGTTTATCCCCCCAATCCATCGCCCCAATCCTTCCCGCCATCACCGCAGGATGGGTTCCCCCGAAGGTGGCCAATTTGTCTAAAGGACCGTAATCAAAGTAGGCCGGGGCTTCTTTGAACCTTTCCGCCACCTTTTCTTCGCCCCAATGGATGGCATCCAGCGCCTTACGCTTATTCTGCATCAAATGGGGGGGCCTTACCCAACCGTAATGGAATATTTCAGCATCAACCGCAGCCACCTTTAGCTTTCTACCATTTATGCGAAAGGATTGAGCGCTCAAATAGGACTTCATCCCGATCCCATTGCGGACGATGCGTATTTCCCGCGAATACCAACCGTGGCTGTTTTGATAGTGCCAATAATCACCCCAGAAATGTTTATACCGGAACAATAACCCCTCCACTTCCCGGTCTTCTAACAATTGTTGACATCTTGCGACAATTGCAGGAAGATATTTCTCATGCACAACTTCGTCGGCTTGCAGGTAAAAGCACCAGTCCCCGGAGCACCCGTCCAGGGCGATATTGGTCTGGATGGCGTTGATGTGACCGTGATATTCCTGTTGGAAACTCTCCCAGGCAGTGTCTATGATCCCTATCTTGGGATCGCCGATCCCCAGGATAGCTTCCTTGGTATGATCGTCGGGGTCGCCTTCACCCACGGCGATTATAAATTCATCGCAAATAGGAAGTACTGACTTTATGGATTCCACCACCGGAAAGTAAAGCTTCAACCCGTTGCGGACGAATGAGAAACCAGAAATTTTCATCTATCAAATATTCCTTTACTCTTCGGGTTTATCAGGGTTGAATTGATATAATTCCCATAATTTTAGATATTTCATAAAAACGTAAAAGCTACCTATTATTGAGATGAAAAAACCTGTTTTTCCATCCAAAAATCCCGCTTTGATAAAATAGGTTTTGATGAACTTAACAGGAGGATTGAAAAAAATATTCAACAGCGAAGGTTTCCTACCTTTTTTATATAATTCCTGTGCTGAAATAGTCGTATAAGAATTCATCTTACGGATATGCACGGTAATATTTTCGTAGGTATAATGGAATAAATCCCCTTTGAGTTTGCCGCAGGTGCCGTTTAAAATGACTTTCTCGTGTAGATCAATGCCGCCCCAACGCCCTTTTGCACGGTGAAATAGGCGAATTTTATAATCGGGATACCAGCCACCGTGACGAATCCACCTGCCAAGATAATAGACCTTCCGGGCAACTTTGTATCCGTCATAAGAAAAGCCTCGTTTCCACATCCCAAGAATTGCAGATTGAAGTTCCGGTGATATTTCTTCATCGGCATCGAGGGAGAAAATCCAATCGTAAGTGGCACAATCAACGGCATAGTTTTTCTGCTGAACATAACCAAGCCATTCATGCTGAATAACATGTTCCGTATATTCCCGGCAAATTTCAACGGTTTTATCCGTGCTGAATGAATCCACAACAACAATTTCATCCGCCCAACGAACACTCTCAAGACAACGACGGATATTACTTTCTTCGTTAAATGTGATAATGGTAACCGAGATTTTTCCCATACTTGGTTTTTTGGCTATAAAATGCTTTTAAACAGAGCTTCAAGTTGGTCATAAATCACAGTTGCTGAAAATTTAGTTTGGGCAATCTGTCTGCCAGCATTCCCCATCCGCTTGCGAAGGGAGGGATCTGTTTCCAATTGAATGATTCTATGCGCAAAAGCATCGGCATCATTGACGGGAACGAGAAAGCCACTCTGGTTATCCGCAACAATTTCAGGCAAACTGCTGGTATTGGATGCGACAACGAGTTTTCCCATTAATTGCGCTTCCAGGGCTGTAAAGCAAAAGCCTTCAAATATGGATGGGATTACGATAACATCGCACGCTTCATAATAGGGTTGAACTATTTCAACGTGACCAACAAATTTGCATACCGCTGCAATGCCCATTTGAGCCGCCTGATTTTGAAGCCCCGTTTTGAGTTCCCCATCCCCGACAATAAGAAGTTTTGTGTTGGGATGCACTTCAAGAATTTTAGGGAGTGCATTGAAAAGCGTTTGATGACCTTTTTGTTTTGTCAATCGGGCAATGATGCCAATGACAAATGTGTCAACCGAAATCGCTAATTCTTCCCGGATGTTTCGGGGTGGATAAGAAAGGAATGCTCCTGCATTAATTGAATTGTGAATCGTCCGGATATTTTCTTTAGGAAACCACGTAAAACTATCCGCAATTGTTTTGCGTGTGGCGTAAGAATTGGCGATAATCAAATCTACATTTTCAAATGCCCGGCGATGAAAAATATGGTTCCCCAACGGCTTGTCCAACCCTCGTCGGAAAATTAGTGGAATTTTTTTTCGCAAGGGTTGAATCCGGTTGGCTAACCGAATATCCTGTCCCGAATTGGCAACCCAAAGATGGGGAGGATCTGTCTTTATCAAATGCTTAAGATATCGAATTACCGAAAATCGTTTCCACAATGATGATGGAATAGGAATTGATGAAATATTAGTCACATTAATTTTTTTGAGTAGTTTTCCATTTTCCGCCGCGATAACGCTAACCTCGTGACCCCGCCGGACAAACTCCAATGCAGTTTGAAATGTCCACAATTCCCCACCGCCCCAAAGCGGCATAATATTGATGAAGGTGAGTTTCATGGTTTTTTCATCCAGCGGTCCTCTTAAAGAAGAAAAAATGAATCCCCAACCCGAAACTTGAACAAATAAACAGTGGAGTTATGATCTTATTCTGAAGAATGGTTTAGCTAAATGAAACATCCTTTTCAATTAATTTCAAGGTCAACTTCAATACCCCCTCGGATGGGAATTACAAAGTCATTTTTAATGATCCCCTCCCCTGTATGCGTAAACCAATCAAACAATTCCCCCTTCAGTCGGTCACGGACCCCGGGAAGCTTATCAGCAAGATTATGATCCTCCATCGGGTCCTTTTTTACATCGTATAATTCATATTCCACACCCGCCCGGGTGGGCATGTAGATCAGTTTATAATCGTTGTTGCGCACCACCCGGTGCTTGGCCATCTCTACTAAGTCCCGGTATTGATTCTTGAGGACAATTTCGTAGTTGGAGTCAAAGTCAATCTCCCCCAGCTCGGTGATGTCCGGATACCAGATGCGATGATGCTGAAAAAATTCATCCCCCTCCGGGGTATACCAGATCCCTGTCTCAGAAAAGGAGGTCAAGTGTAAACTTTCTACCTCCCCGCGCATTAGGGGCAAAAGGCTGACTCCCTCCATCCCCCCCGGGATCGTAATATCCATCATGTCCAGAAGGGTAGGGGTCAGGTCTATGGAACGGACCACATCGTCAATCTGGGGTACGGGATACCTTTCGTAGGGGTTGTAGATAATAAGGGGAATTCGGGTGCTCACATCCCCCTGGAAATGGTCCCCGTGGCCCATCCCCCAGTCCTTCTCGTAGAGGTTCTCCCCGTGGTCCGATAGGACGACGATAATGGTGTTTCGATAGAGTCCCTCTTCTTTCAGAGTCTGAATAATGTGCCCCATCTCGTGATCCACCGCCAGGGTGGCCCCGTCGAAGATGGCTCGGATCTGGGCAATGTCCTCCGGGGACACCCGCTCCTTCGGATCGAGAAGGATCCGTTTATAATACTTGTAGGTGCCATCATAATCGGGATCGGTAAACTCTTTGTAGTAGGGATAAGGAGCCGGATAAGGGAAATGGGTAGTTGAGAAAAAGACGGTGATAAAAAAAGGTTTATCCTTAAGCTTCCGAATCGAGCGGCAGGTTTTCCTCCCAAGTCGGGCGGGGTCGGTAAGATAAGCAAATCCATTAAGGACAGGAAAGACCCCCCGCCCCAGCCCGTTGTTCAGGTAGGGAAGCAAAAAGGTATGAATCTCCAGACACCGCTGTTCGATCAGGGTAACGAAGTTAAAATATGGGGCATCCACGTAATCAAAGCCCAGATCAATGCGGGTGAATATGTCCCCGACAAAGTCGGAGACCACCGCTGACCGATACCCTTTCTCCTTCAAAATGGTGGGCAGCGTCACCCATTCCCGGTCCCTGTCCTCAATAGTGGGAAACATGTGCTTGATGCCGTGCTGGGCCGGATAAAGGGAAGTTAAGAAGGAAACCCAAGCGGGGAAGGTGCGGGGCAGCTGGGTGAAAGCGTTATTAAAATTCACAGATTCCTTCAACAACTCATCAATATGGGGGGTTGTCTTTCGGAAATACCCGTTACCGAAGATGTGGTCGGGGCGGTAGGAATCTGCGGAGAGAATTAGAATATTAAGATGAGGGTTATGGGATATATTTTTTTTTCTGGGAATTAAGACCAGGGCAACGACCAACCCCAGCAGCAGGGGCAAACCAATCCGTAGGGGCTTATAAACCTGAACCCAACTTAAATGGGGTAAAATTTTTCGAAGCATGAACCAAAAAACTACCACCAGAAAGATCAGAAGTCCGGCCCATCCCAAAGAATTCAAAAGGCTGGCGCTTAAGCTATCGGTAACCCACACCTGAAAATCCCTTAGAAATCCGCCCCGGTTGAAGAATGCCTCGCAGTAGAGTTGAGGGTAATTCAGGATAGACCGCACCAAAAAATAGAGGGCTACAGCCGCCAGGGTTACCAAGTTCAGCAAAATCTGGGGGACGGTTTTCAGCCTTCGATTAAAGGTAAAATACCAGAATAGTCCGGATAGCGTCCCCCAAAAAATGCCCAAGGTCGCATAGGCGAGGGCAATCCTCACCTGATAAAAAATGATCTTCCCCATGAACATCCCGGTTACTACCTCTTCAATGGCCCGGTTCCGAACCCCGTAGACAGAAAAGCCCAACTGGGAGGCCAGCACCAGGATAAACTGCAGCAGATAGAAAATTATTCCCACCGCAGCACCCAAAAGGATGGTCTTTAACAGGAATGATTTCGGCTTAATCCAAAAACTCATGTCAATCTGATGTCCTTAATTGCACTTTTTCAAATTCAAATCCGAATAACACTGAAAATCCCTAAAGAAACATTCTGAATCAAAAATATCAAATGCTTTGATTGAATTAACTGTTACTGAGATTCATCCCCCGAGTACTCGGGGTCGGAATGACAATATGGGGGATTGTCATTCTGGATTCGGTAAACGCCGGATGAAGAATCTCGTTGTCTTCCTGAAACCCCTCCAAATGAGATCCGTCACAACAAATAGAATGGTTGAGGAAACGAAAACCTTCCTCTTAATAGCAGTAATGATAAGTTTCGCTAACGCTGCACCCACTCTACTAATTCTTCATTAATCTTTTCTGTGTTATTCCGTGGTAATCTGTGGTTAGCTGTAGCTAATACTCAATACCCCTTCGGGCCTGGATGCCCTGCCGGTAATGGTGCTTGACCTCTCGCATTTCGGTTACCGTATCAGCCATAGCCATCAATTCAGGGGAAGCGTAGCGGCCGGTAAGAATAATTTCCATCCCTTTGGGTTTCTCCTTCAGTAGGTTAACTACCCCTGATGTCTCAATTAACCGGTAATCACAGGCCACGTTGATCTCGTCTAAGATGAGCAGATCACAGCCCTTCTTTTGCACGATTTGTGCCGCCATAGCTAGTCCCTGCTGGGCCAACTTCACGTCTTCGGGTTCGGGATTATCCCTGTCCACAAACTCATCCCTTCCAAATTGATGGACAGTAAAACGGTGTAGATTTTCAATGCTGGCCAATTCCCCGTATTTTCGCCCCTTCATGAACTGGATCATGACCACCCGAAGTCCCTGCCCCGCGGCCCTCATCCCCTGCCCCACCGCCGCCGTCGTCTTCCCCTTACCGTTTCCAGTATAAACCTGGACGAAACCCTGAAAGTTCTTCATTAAAATCAATATATTTTTCGATAAATCATCTCATTTAGCCTGGGCAGAATGCGTTCAATCTCGGCCTTGATTTCATCAAAACAGGCCTTATACACCTCCATCCCCTGGCCGATGGGGTCTGGGATGGAATCCTCCTTAACTTCGTCATGTCGGTGGAAGGTTTTAAGCAGAAAGATTTTATCTTTCGCTTCGGGATATTCGGCCTTTAAAACCTCCTCGTGCTCCTCGGCCATGCATAAAATGAGGTCACTCCCCTTAACAAGCTTTCCGTTCACCATCTTGGTTCGGTGACGCATAATGTCAATCCTATCCTGCCAGGCGGCGGCGATGGCAAACGGGGTGGCCCCGGAACCGCCCAGGGTCCCAACCCCGGCGGAGACCACATTTACCTTAGACTTAATATCCGATGGGAGCATGGATTTCAGAAATCCCTCTGCCATAGGACTACGACAGGCGTTTCCAGTACAGACAAAGAGGATTTGAAATTTTTTATTCTTTCTCAGCAAGGTTTTCTCCTCTATTAACCATTCTCAATCTTCCCACCCCCGCTTTACCCGTCTCACCACCCGCTCCAGCTCGGTGATGCTGATCTCCCCCATCCTTCTGACGACCGGGATTTCGCTGGACACATCCACCACCGTGGATGGTCTTCCCGATCCCATCGGCCCGGCATCGATGATAAAATCCACCTTTTGCTTTAATCTGGCGTCAATTCCAGAAATCTGGGTCGGTTCCCCTCGCCCGCTGGGGTTGGCGCTGGTGCTAATAATCGGCACCTCACACCCACGGAGAAGTTCATGACAGATAGGATTATTGGGAATACGTATCCCGATAAGATCTCCCCCACCGGTTAATCGCTTGGAAACCTTTGTCGAGGCCCGAAAAATCAGGGTTAAGGGGCCGGGGAGGAATTTCTCAATAAGTTTTTCGGCTGCATCGGACGGGGAGAGGACCCATTTACGAAGGACCTTTTTGTCCCCGACCATGATGCTTAACGGGCGCCTCCGATCCCTTTCTTTTATGGCATAGATACGGTCAATTATACCCTCATTGGTGGCGTCCCCACCCAGGCCGTAGACCGTATCAGTGGGATAGATAATAACGCCCCCTGAAAGGATAAGGTCTTTTGCTTTCTGAATGTCAGCGTCAACGGTGCTATACTTTAAGGTCTTCAAGCTTATGATCTTATCCGCTAATTTTAAGAAAAGAAAACCTTAAAAGAGTTTTATTTTTTTGAATAATAATTATAAGAATTTTTTATCAATTAATCAAGTTAAAATCCCTAAAGGTAATCCACTATTCGTTCTATAATTTCATCAGCTGAAATGGCTTTCATGCACTCATGTGTCCCTATCGGGCATTCCATCCCCCCGTGGATGCCGCAGGGCCGACAGGCTAAATCCTTTTCGATTATCCTATGACCCTCACCATAGGGATAAAATCCAAATCCGGGGATAGTGGGCCCGAAGATAGCGATCACTCTTGTCCCCATGGCCACCGCCAGATGAACCGGGGCGCTGTCGTTGGCAACCAACACCCGACATCGGCGTAGGAGCTCGGCGGTCTGTCGAAGAGTAAGCCGGCCGGCCGCATTGATGATTCGGTCTTTTACCTGCCCACCGATTTCATCGCACAGCAGACGGTCGGCCCTCCCCCCGATCAAAATCACCCTGATCCTTAGCCCGGAGAGACGATAGGCCACCTCAATAAATCCTTCCGGGGGCCATCTCTTGGTCGGCCAAGCAGACCCCGGTGCCAGGGCCACCAGGGTATCCCCGTCTTTCACCCCCCTAAGGGTCAGAAACCGGGAAACCAGTTCTTGATCCCCTGAATCGGGAAAAATCCGGGGTGGGCAGAGGGGGGCATCAATTCCCAGGGGTTTCAGCAAAGAAAAATTTCGTTCAACCTCATGGATGTTCCTTGAATAATAAACCTTATCGGTAAACAGAAACCATCCCGCACTTCGGTTAAAACCAATTCGTCGGGGAACAGCGCCCAATTTGGCGACCAGGGCGGATCGTATGAAGCGATGGGGAACGAGGGCGTGGGTATAGCGTTTTTTCCGTAAAGTTCCAACAATCCTGCTCATCTGACTTATGCCTTTGTGGCGACCGTATTTGTCGAATACCAGAATATCATCCACGAAGGGATTGTTTTCTAACAGGTTTTTAGTGCCCGGGATGACCATAAAATCCACCCGGGATTGGGGAAAAGCCTTTTTCAGCCCCTCGATCAACGGGGTGACCAGCACCACATCCCCGATAAAGGCAGTCTGAATAATTAAAAAATTTTTATCCATAACTGATTCATAATAAAATCGCTTTTTTGGAGTTATCCCGAAATTTCGGGATTTATCATAAACCATAAACCCGTGAACGGCCTGCCCGGTCCGTAGGAGGCTACGCTCCCAGGGGTAACTCCGAGCACCTTAATTCGAGAAAAACCTATATTTTTCCCACTTCGCACTTCACACTTCGAATTTCGAACTTTTAAGGGGACATGTTTTCCACCTTCGATGCATCCAGAACCACTGATCGGGATGTTGACGGACGGCATTTTCGAGCATTATAGTGAACGCCCGGGTGATTTTTCGGACATTTTCCTCTTTGTCATCCGTTAAGGGGTCGTATGTAACCTCAGAAAATATAACCCGATGTCGCCCGTTCCCCATCCGGTAGGGATTCATAAAAACCAGTCCACATCCGGACTTAAGATGAAAAGTGGTTGCTCCTTTGGGCGTAGAGGCTGGCCTTCCTAAAAAATTCAAAAAAAGGCCATCCCTGCCGGCATCCTGATCCGATAAAATGGCCACTACGCCGTTATTCTTCAGTACCCTCAATACTCCCCGGGCAGCCACACCTACCCGAATGATCCTCACCCCCGCTCGCTGGCGAGTAGCATTAATGAACCGATCAAAGAGACGATTTCTCTGTTCGTTGACCAGAGCCCAGATGGGATACCCAAGCTGGGCCAGGGCGGCTCCGGTCAGCTCCCAGTTGCCCAGATGACCTCCCACCACAACTATACCTTTCCCCTTTTGTAATAGAGAATCTAAAATCCCAAGGCCTTCAAATTCAAAACCCCTCTTCACCTTCCCCGGGGTTAGCCGGGGAAGCCGCAAGAATTCAAAAAAGGTTCTGGAAAAATTACGGTAAGTCCGATGGGCGATGCATCTGATTTCAGCCCTGCTTTTACCGGGAAAGGCCGAAAGCAGGTTGTCAAGGGTAACCTGTCGGCGGATCCGAATGATTCCAAACCCGAAATCCCCGAGGCGGTCGGCTAACCCCATAGCCAAATTATCCGGCAGAAGCCGGGCCAGGAAACCAAAACCCAAGGTGAGCAGATATTCAAATAAATGTTGCATTACATCAGTAATTTACGAATTAATTTCTTTTGAGTCAATCGAAATGTAACAAAAAAAGGCGGAACAGCTTTCCATTCCACCTTTTTTATCATACGGGGAAATATACTCTCGTCATTTCACAGGATTATCTTACTCGATTTATTAAACTCATCGGCCGACGAATTGGAACACAAAGATGAGAGCCCCAATAATGGTGAACCCTAATTATAAATCTGTGTGAATCTGGGTCATCCCTGCCTGGGGTCATGCCAGAGGCAGATCCGCCTTTGGCGGGCAGGCAGGTGTGTCATCCGTGTTCTATTTCGTCTTCATCACAAATTCCCCCTGCCAGTTTTCGTCCGGGGGATTCTCTTTGTAGAGTTGGCATCGTTCGATAAAAACCTTAGAGGGTCCATCGCCGGGCTCAATAGCCAAAGCCTTCTGGAAATGCTTGATGGCTTCATCCCATTCCCTCTGCCAATAGAGGTTAATCCCCTTGGTAAAATATTCCGCCACTTCCCCCTTTTCCCCGTCAAGTTTTCCATTCTTCCCGATTAATTCATACACTGTAATGGGAATAGCCTTTCCCTTGACCACCAGCCGATCCAGAATGCGCACCTCAATCTTATCCTTCGCCTGGCGGTAGGTCTCCTCACCGATCATGATTGGGGTACCGTATTGTTTGTTGGCTCCTTCAAATCGGGACGCCTGGTTGACGGCGTCCCCCATGACGGTATATTGAAAACGCTGCGCCGAGCCCATGTTGCCGGCCGATACTACCCCCGAGTTTATACCCATTCGGACATAGATCTCCACCCCGTGGTCTTTTTTGATCTCTTCCCGCAGCCCTACCAATCTTTCCTGCTGATCCAGGGCCGCCCAGCATCCCTTCCAGGCGTGCCCTGGATCCTCGACAGGAACCCCAAAGTCGCACATGATGGCATCCCCTTCATATTTGTCCACATAGCCATCGTAGCTCATCAGGATCTCAGTCATAGGGGAAAGGTATTTATTGAGGACCACGGCTAACTCCTCGGCGGAAAGGCTCTCGGAAATCGTGGTAAATCCAGCCACATCCGAGAAAAACATGGTGGCGTTTCGCTTTTCCCCGGTCAGGCGAAAGGCGTCGGGATGATCCTCCAGATACTTCAAAACCGTAGGGCTCATGTAGGTGGAGAACATCCCCCGGATCTTCCGCTTCTCCCGCTGCTCCATCATGAATTGATAGAGCACGTTGCCCACGTAGGTTAAGACTATTCCAAAAATGGGAACCACCACCGGGACCACCACGGATTCACCGAAACCCGGGGGCATGACAGTCATGGAAAAGATTTTTTTGAACAACCAGGTAAAATCCCGGAAGAAGGCCCCGAATGAAAAGCTCAGGAAAATCAGGACCACCCCCAGCAAGACCAGCCCCCCTTTGAGCGGCTTGAGCCAGGCCAAGAAGAAATAGGTCAGCAAGCTCAAAAATACCAGCATCCAAAACTCCCCCCAGAAACCGATGCGAGATATGTAATTTGAGTCCAGGATTGTCTGAATGGCGTTGGTGTGCATTTCCATCCCGGGCATGAGCTGCTGGATGCCGGCGTAATTGTAGAAGGGTGTCTGCTTGACATCGAAAATGATTTCGACGGAGAGCCCGATGATGACGATTTTCTCCTTAAACGGACTGGGCATCCCCATCCCCAGCATGGCTATCATGCCGTCGGGATAAAACATCTCCATCCAGTCGGTATCCTCCTCGAATTCCTTAAGGTCAAACTCACCATCGTCTAAGACATTAGAAAGGGGATAGCGGTTGAACGTCTTCCAGGGGCCCAGGGGTGGGGGTGGACCAGCATTGGAGGGCGGCCCGTAGTAATTGATGAGAAAGTTGTTGGTGGCCTTTCCCCAACTGCGAATTTTCAAATCACCGTAGAACATGTAATCTTCAGTCTGGACCATTTTTTCAGCGGTGGAATAACCCAGGTATTCTTTGACGGCCTTCATCCCCAGGGACAGGTGGGGCAGGGAATCCCGGCTGACCATGTTGTAGACGATATAACACCGGGTAACCCCGTCCGGATCTATCAATTCTCCCACTAAACCCGTCTCCGGCCCGGCGTTCATCAGGGTATCAATGGGATACTGGATGTAGTCCGGGGGCACCAGGGTTTTCTCAAAAACAAGTTTTGACCCCAAGATTATTGATATCCCGGCCGCCCTTGCCTCACGAATGGCTTCCGCAAAAGTGGAATCCCCACTTGCCGACTGAGCATCCTCCGAATCAAAGGCGATATCGAAAACAATCACCCTGGCCCCGGCCCTGATTAAGTTGCGCACCACTTGGGCCCAGATCTGCCGAGGATAGGGCCATTTATAGGGGATGAGCCGCCAGGACTCATCATCCAGGTCCACGATCACGACATCGAGACTGTCCTTGGGAATGGGTTCAACAGCCGTGATCCCCGATAAGGGGCCCCGGAGGAGGAACCGCCAGTCCAGTGTCTTCAATTCCAAAAAATCCAGGACCCCTAACATCCGGAGAATGAGAATCAGCGACACCATCCCCATGCTGAGAACCAACCCGATACCGACCTGTTGGAGCGATTTCTTTGTGATCTTAATCATGGTAAATTTCCTTTACTTGATTAACAACATTTTCTTATTTTGGGACCATCGGTTCTTTTGATCGGAACTCACTACCTTGAGATGATAGAAGTAAATTCCGCTTCCCACCTCGTTACCGGAACTATCCCGTCCATCCCAGATCATCCGGTAATAGCCGGGCTGATGCTGGCTATCATCCAACACCCTGATCTCCTGCCCCAGGATGTTATGAACGATCAGTATTACCCGCCCTCCTTCCGGAATCTGATATTTGATCTGCGTCCGGGCATTGAAGGGATTGGGATAATTCTGGGAAAGGGCAAAGGTTTTGGGGGTGGGCGGAATGGTGTTTACGATGAAGTTCAGAAACCCATAAGAAACCTTTCTACTATTATCCCTCAGCTCGTAATTCAACGTAACTTCAACCTCATCCTCAATCAGAGGCCGAAATTCAAGCTGGCTTAGCAGTCCCGAACCCGTCAGACTGGGGTGGGATCGACTCAATCGGCAGGTGGCAACTGTAATCGTCCCCCGCTCGGAATCGGCCCTTTCAAGGTAGATGGTGGTTCCATTTTTTCCCTTGAGAAAATTCCCTTTAAGGGTTCCAACAAATTCCAATTTGGCTGGGTCATAGCTAAAAGTCCACTGGGTTCCCACAAAATCATTTACCCCATCGGCCCAGACCTCCAATGAGACTTTCCGCACCCTACCCTGCTCCGGGCTAAATTCCGGTTCGGGCTGCACGATGGTCAAGGCTCCCAGCCCGAAATCGTCTCTTTCTTTGGGAAGTCGTTTTATCAAAGGTTTGGTCAGGGTATCCACATACTCCTCCACCCAGTTCCACATGAGGACAAAGACGGTCAAATCCTCAAAGTCAATCCTACCGTCAAAACGGGGTTTTAAATATGGGATATCCTTCAAATCAACAACAGGACCAATTTCCCACAGGGTGTCCTGTTCGTTCCAGGCCGGGCGGAAATAGTTCACCAGATCAACAAAGTCAATATCGTTGTTCAGGTCATAATCCCCCAGATAGCCAATGGTAAAGCGCCAGGTGTAATCATCTTCGGGTGATCCCTGAGGCTCGCCATCTCCATTTCCGTCGATCCTCACCCCATCGGCGCTTCTAATTTCCCCGCTTAAGGTAACGGTCACCGTCTCGGCAGCGGCAAAGCACGAATCGCTGACGAAATGAATCTGGGTAGTCGAGTCGCCATAGACGGTGCTGTCCCCATATAAAATTTGTCCTGAATGAGTTCCGGTTACCGACCCCACCACCTTGGTGCGACCGGGAAACATAAAGGCCAATCTGCTCATGGGATAATTAAAGGTCATCTTGATGGTGGATCCCAACACCAGACTTTCTGGAACCGTCGGGTTAAAATAGGCAGTGCTGTTCCATGGTGGGGAGACGGTCATCACATGGGGTGCGCCCCGGTTGTCAATAGTAATCGTCACCGTATCCGGATAACCTAGACCCCACTCATCATAAGGTGAAATGCGGAACAGAACCACAACCGGATCATCAACCCCCAGCGAGTCAGCATAGCTATCCCAGATTAAGGCCCCTTCGTACCGGGTGCTGTCCAACCCGACCGTATCCCCGAGCACCGTGGCCCGATGCCAGAAAGGCTCAAAAAGACCTTTGTACTCGGGGACAATCCGCAGGGTATCCCTGCCAGGGTCGTCCAGCCGATAATTGATGGTAATGTCCCCCCTCCGGTCATTAGGATCGGCTTGGTAAATGCTGATCACCGCCCCGTGGTGGTTGTCCAGATG
>JADHWK010000039.1 GCA_016783505.1 Candidatus Zhuqueibacterota bacterium
GCCTCTTTACCCACCACATTTGGGTCACCCTGGACCTCAACAACGAGCATTTTTTGCCCGGGCTTGATATGTATCTGGGGCTCCTTTAGGTATTGATATTCACTAAGATCCCGGGCACAACCGAAGAACAACACAAGCATCCCCAGCGCCGTCATTAATATTAGTACCTTCTTCATCTTTTCTTCCCTCCTTTCGTTTTTAACTTTAGCCCCTTAGCGGTAAATGGCCAATCCCGAGTTACTCGGGAGAATCTCTGAGGCATTAGGTTACGTCAAAGGGTTGCGGTTACGAAACTCGTTTAGTCTGTCGTCAATCGGTCTTAGGCCGTCGGCACGCAACCGTTTGCCGTAATCCCGATTTTCGGGACAACCGAGGGCCGTATTACGCAACCTACTGATTTGTTGAAGTAAATGCCTAGGAATTCAGAGACATTGAAGTTATTACCTCTGAAATATACAATATAATTGTGACAACAGTATGTCAGCCTATTTTAAGATAACAAATTTTTCTAAAAATGTCAAACCTAAAAGTCAAAAATCCCCCAACAAATAGGACTAGATGTAGCCGCAGGCTTTACGCCTGCGAGCATAACTGCGCACCCCGAGCTTTGGTGGGGCTACGTCTTTTATTATCTCTCGACAGAACGGGCGGTTAGAACCCAGATAAAAGAGGTGGGACCGACATCGGCTTCGGCAATCGGACGCCCCAAAACCGGGTGCGATTATCTGAACCCCATCCGAACCCTTGACCTTCTCGGCAACCTGGCATTCGTTTCTATTCGGGCTCGGGAAAAGATAGGTAGCCACTATCCTGGCGTTTTCATCGGCGAGCAGGTAGTCAACATGCCAGTGGACCTTTTTGCCCCGCTTTTTTCGATGTCTCTCTACCCGGGCCCTTAGCCCCTGCATGGCGCTGCCGACGTAAGCATAATATCCAGCGGGAAAATCCAACTTACCCAATTTCCCTATTCTTAGGCAGCGGTTTTTCTCAAGATGGATCAGAAGCACATAAGCACCGCGGTCCAGGAACTCAGCGCTTTCCCTTTTATTCACACCCAGACTAATTCCCCCTTTTCAAGAAATAGAAGAGTAGGTCCGAAATGTCCCAAAGCTTCGAGACTTTCGGACAATTAGAAAGAAAAGTCGGAAAGTCCCGTTCCGAGACTTCGGTATCGAGACATTTCCGACCTACGATGCTTTCAAAAAAATATACGACCCTTTCCCTTTTCTTGACAATTTAAACAAATTCTTTTTTGTTATTTTAGATATTATTTCATCGTATTTCATATGGTGATCGCTGAAAGACAAAATAGAATTGGGCTTCAATATTCGATGTAACTCTTCTAACACCACATCTGGATCAGTTAAACCATGATAGGTATCATATAATAAAATTACATCTATACTACCATTTTCTAATCCAGTTTCGCAATCGGAACAAATGGTTTCCACATTCGATAGTTGCTTTCTTGAAGCGATTCTCTGAACCCTCCAAATCGCAAGTGGATGGTTATCCAGGGCGTAGACCTTCCCTGATTTGCCCACCAATTCTACAAGGGGGATTATATAACTCCCGGGTCCACAGCCATAATCAAGTACATGGAACCCCGGTTTTATCTCCACCTCTTTCAAGATATTAATGCGGGGTAAGAAGAAATCGCGAAATTTGAAACCAAAAGACATGAATTTGAAGTGAAAATTGCTCGTTGGCTTTTCCATAATAACCCCTTTCACCATCTACAATATTATTTTCTTAACCAGATTTCCAAGTTTATCCCTTCCGCCTTAATTTCAAAATCTGCAAATTGAGTGTCCTCTATGATTTTCTCAATTTGCCTAGATTATTCATAGAATTTAGCCACGAAAACTCTAAGTCACTAAGAATATAAAATATAAAAGCCGTCCCGTTTGTAAACTGAGTTTCTCTCTATTAATCTGTGAACATTTGCTTAATCTAAATTTAATCAAGACTTTGTGTCTTGGTGTCTTTGTGGCATATGAATTATTCAGGTTTGCTTTGCTGTGTAGCTTTCCCTAAATGAATGCTTCAATCCCCAACGCATGATTTTATAATCAACAATGTCTGTCCGCTAATCTTCTGTACTCTTTCTGCATCTTTTCGGTATTTTTGGCCCATTCCGCGTATTTGATTGCAAAATAGCCTTCAACCCCTTAAGACACAAGTTGCTTCATTGTCTGAAATAAATTCAACCCCCTTGATTGTTTTTGCACTTTATCCTAACTCCAGGATGAAATTACGTTTGTTGATCTGATGCTGCTGGGGATTTTTCCCCTTCGTCAAAGTGCTCCTTGAACTTGGCCCGAAACTTTTCTTTCCACCGATTATGGTCATGATTGTGGTCGTGATCGTATTCGTGATGGTGCCCGGCCTTGAATAATAGATGGGCCAGGATGACCAATCCCCATGCCTGCCAGAAGGTAATGGTGGATAGTCCAAAAATGGTTGGCATCAACCAATTCCAAAGGATCATGACCAACCAGCCGAACAAAAAGGCAATCACCACCCCCAATCCGATGCCCCCAATCGCCATCAAGATGATCTTCAAAATTTTCTTTAACATGTCTCCTCCTATTATTCTTGCTTAAACCAATTCTTTATGTTTTTTATCTAATATCTTTATTTAACATCATTTAACAAATCTCTTATTTCACTCAATCTTTTTCTCAAAAACAACACCGCATATCTTTTCCTTGAGATCAATGTGTTTATAGGTTCACCGGTCATCGCCGAAATCTCTCTGAAGGTCTTTCCTTCTACTGCCTGCCAGATGAAAACATGACGCTGTTTCTCTGGTAATTCATCTAAGCTATCGGCGATTGCATCAGCCAGAAGTTTGTGAAAGAACTCTTTTTCGGGATGAAGCCCGCTGTCGGCCAATAAATCTCCCAGTAACAGACCTTCCTCATTTTCCTGAAGAGAAACCCTGATGGGTCTCTTTTTTCGGTACCAGTCAATGATCTTATTGCGGGCGGCGGTGTAAAACCAGCCGATCAAATTCTCAATGGGCTGGGTGACACTTATACCCTGCAAGGTATGGTAAAAGACATCATGAAGAATGTCCTCGGCATCCTCGAGGTTCTCTACTCTGCTTCTGATGTAAGCCAGCAGGCGTCCCCGCTCTTTTCTATAAGCCTCGCCAATTTCCAGTGTCAATACCGCCTCCATCTCACTATTAATGACGAGAAATTGATGAAAATATTTTAATCTAGATTCGAAAATCTTTTATTACTTTGGTGCAACGTGTTGAAACCCCTAGGAAACCCACGATTTCAATCGTGGGTTCCAGATACTAAAGATAGAATTCAACCGATCAGTCAAGCTCCCGACTGGTTCGTGGGCTACTAAAAGGTGAAATTCATAATCTTGGCTTAAAAAAATATGAAAAGTTTTGGAAAAATGCAAGTTAAAAATCCCCAAAAAATAAAAAACCCCCGAAGAATTCAGGGGTTTGTAGGTAGTGAGCAGTTTCAGGTCGTGCTCAGGACCATCTAAGGCAACCCTCAGCACAGTGGGCCACAGGTCTCAGCATCCACCTTTTCATATGACACCTCCATTCATTCTAACCGGGTTTTCTGGCATTTATTTTTGCAGATAAATATACGGATTTTTAGGGACTTTGTCAACGATTTTTTCTTTTCCTTAGGAAAATGGAAATGTACGAAAAAACCTTAATTCAAAACCACTATTTTCTTCACCTACACAAAGTTACCTATTTTTATCTGAAAATATTTTCATCGCAAAGTTCACTAAGAACGCAGAGAAGAATATTTTCATTTAGCAATCAACAATCAGCTATCAGCTTCTTTTTTCTTAATTTTTCATTGCTAACTTTAAATTGCTAATTGCTAATTGCTAATTGCTAATTTTAATCATTACCTCAAAACCACCATCTTCTTTACCTACACAAAGTCACCTGGGCCCATCCGGTCTCCATAGATTTAATCCCGATGTTTTGGGATTTTATAAGCGACCTCATAGCAACCGTAATCTGGTGACCCTGGGGTCTATGATCACCTCCTCATGCTCAAAGTCAAGTTTGAAACGCCATTTCTGCATCGTAGCCGTCCCAATGATCACATCTTCCGATAAATCAGGAATTACCATAAACTCGTCAGAAAAGCGGTAGCCGTCAAGGTAGAAATCAAGGCTCACACGCTCCTTTGCCCCAATCTTTCTTTTTTTCTCCGCTGTTTCAAACTCCAGGGGAATTGGAATTCGCTCCAAAATTCCCAGACTTTTTGCCAGCCTTCTCTCAATGCAGGAATAGGTGGCACCCGAGTCAAACAGGCCTTCCAACTCCTTCTCCCCTTTTGAGCCTGCAAGTTTCAGTTTCTTGGTGATAACGGCCATTATATAACCTCCTGAAAAACGTCTTCTTTTTGCTGCTTTTCTTAATATAGGAAAATTTAATACGATTGTCAATACCGAATTTCGCAGTGGCTGAAATTTATTGGAAGGGGGTTCAAAAAAAAAAAAAAACCGCCCCGTGCTGAGCTCGGGACGGCATTTACGACGCTCTGTTTGTTTGGGATTACCTCAATACCGCTATCTTCTTCACCCGCACAAAGTTACCTATTTTTATCTGAAAATATTTTCTTATCAAATTTCACTAAGAACGCAGAGAAGAGTATTTTCATTTAGCAATCAACAATCAGCTATCAGCTTTATTGTTCTTAATTTTTCATTGCTAATTTTAAATTGTTAATTGCTAATTGCTAATTGCTAATTGCTAATTTTGATCATTACCTCAAAAACACCATCTTCTTTACCTACACAAAGTCACCTGGGCCCATCCGGTCTCCATAGATTTAATCCCGATGTTTTGGGATTTTATAAGCGACCTTATAGTAACCGCAATTTGGTGACCCTGGGGTCTATGATCACCTCCTCGTGCTCAAAGTCAAGTTTGAAACGCCATTTCTGCATCGTAGTTGTCCCAATGATGACTTCCTCCGATAGATCAGGGATTACCATAAACTCATCCGAGAAGCGATAGCCATTAAGATAAAAATCGAGCCTCACCACTTCTATTGCCTCTATTTCCTCACCCTCCTTTGCTGTCTCAAAGGAGAGCGGGGACGATAACGGAGTAATGATCCCTAATTTCTGAGCCAATCCCTTCTCGATGCAGGAATAGGTGAAACCTGAGTCAAACAGGCCCTCCAACTCCTTCTCCCCTTTTGAGCCTGCAAGCTTAATCTTCTTTACAATAATTACCATGAATGCCAAGAAAAATTGTGAAGTTGGAGTCCACCTTTAATAATGTAATTTATAAGGTGGGCTCCAACTCAACTTCACGAAAAATCTTTACTTCCTTAATTCCTGGAAAAAACTTATTTCATTGCCCTTAATTCCGCTAAATGACAAAGGTGGGTCAGACATTCCTGTCTGACAATAATAAGAGAACAACTATGCGAACAGGCAAGAATGTCTGTTCTACCAGTAACAATATAAATACAAATGAACAGCTACAACAAGACCTTATAGAAAAATTGAGCGGATTAAAGGGCCTAATCAATTTCCTTTAATATCAAGAAAAATCTCTGGCTTGACCCTTCCCGAACCCCCGATCGTTCCCACCAAATCGCTTACATTCATAGATTAGAAGTTGAATTTCCGAAAGCGTGAAGCGTGAAAGCGGAAGAGCAAAATTAACGCTCTCCGCTCTTACGCTCTCCGTTCTACGAAAAAACTTCCAAAATTATTAAAGTTTAGGCGTTTTTTGCCCCGACACTTCGGGGTGAAATTTAGGCAATTCGATATATTATTTACTGTCTGTGAGGTACTGGGATTAACCGACCTCCCGCCTCGCCCTTTTGTCCATCCAATCGGTGACGGTACGGAAGACAAGAAGCATCAGAAAGGCAAAGACCCCAATTGCTGCAAACACGTACCATATATAGTGTGCATGAGCATAGGCCTCGGGCATGGGGGCTTGTCCGGCCAACGCCGCCAGCCTCTGTTCTTGCACAGCCATGGGCAAGGTTTTGGGATCGGGGCAGAAGGCATCCAACAGGTATCCGGAAATGGCAAACCCGAACAGCCAGGCGAAGAAGGTGGTCAGGTGGGAATAGCCCATATACAGCCCCACCTCGCCTTCAGGGGCTTGCTTGGAGGCGTATTCTAAGAAACGGGGGGAAAGGAAGCATTCGGCCAGCCCCTGCAGGGCGATGCCTACCATCACCACCACCGTGATAGGGTGAAAGGCCACCGCACCGATAATCTTTACCGAGAGACCGGTTATGGCCTGGAGTTGCGGACTGAGGCTGATGGTAAGGGCGGAAAGGGGAATGATAAAGAGCCCGATGGCGATTGAGCTCACCGGCCGTATTTTACTGACAAGATGAGTAATGGGAACTACTAATATCACCACCACCAAGGGATTGATGTTGGCCAGCCATTCCGGAGCCGCTCCCTCCCCCACCAAGCGAAGGACGTATTTGGGCATAGTGGCATAAAGCTGTCCCTTGATGGCCCAGAAGCCGGCCACGATGAGGATCAAGCACATAAAGCGGATGTTCTTGACCACTTTGATTAACCCGTCCAGGGCCTCTTTGAGGCTTTTGCCCTCCCCGGCGGTGTCCACGCTCCGATACAAAATAGTCACCAACAGCAGGGCACATAGGGCCATCAGGGCGGCATAGAAATTGATGTATTGGAGTCCCATTTCGGTCCGGAGGGGCTTGGCGACGGTTTTCCCTAAAAAAGCACCGATGTTCACTACCATGTAGAAGATAGAAAAGGCCCGGGCCCGGTTGTCATCATCTGAGCACTTGGCCACCGTTCCCGAGATGATCGGCTTCACGAAAGATCCTCCAAGCATGATCAACCCCAGGGATAGGATGGCCGTGGCTTTGATCTGAAAGGCGCCTAAGAGCCCATAACCGCAGGCGAGCAGAAAAAAGGCCAGCGAGAGGGCCCTTTTAAAACCCATCATATCCGCTAAGCTGCCCGTAAAGGTAGGCAACAGGTAGATGAAACCGGCGAAAAAACCCGCTACCCAGCCGGCCTCTTTGTCGGTAAAACCCACCTCCCGGGTTAGATAAAGAACCAAAGCGATGAACATTCCATAGAAAGCGGCCCGCTCAAAAAGCTCGATAGCATTAGCGGTCCAGAAGGTTCGGGGGGATAGAATGCGAATTTTCATTTACCGATCCTTTCTTGATTACAGTTTAGTCAATATTGCTAGCGAAGTCTTTGACCTCAAATCAACGAGGCATGAAGTCAGTAAGAATCCGCCTACGGCGGACGAATATCGAAATCTCTCAGAACCGTTGGCCGAAACAAATTCCAATCAGTCGGGCAGGTCTGTTGTAGAACTATTGCAAGGGAATAAATTTCTGTGCATAAAGTGTGTTGAAACAACGAGATTCTTCACTGCGTTCAGACTTGTCCTGAGGAACGAAGGAATGACATTTCCCAATGTTGTCATTCTGAAGAATCTAATTTTAATGAACTTTCTTTGAGATAGCGTGATAATTTATTATTACGCAAATGGGAAACCATCAATTTCAGAGTTGTGCAACAGGCCCGGGCGCCTGACCGATGCCTAGAGCAATTCAGCTTTGGGCTGTTTCGTCCCGAGACTTCGGGATAGGATTTCGAATTTCAAACCAGCACAGTTTGATTTCAGCGTAAAAACTGGACATAAGTTTTAAGATCTTAGCTTATGAAGACGTCTATTGTGAAACCGCTCTTTTTGAAGTCAAATGTACCCCCCCGATGATCAGAACCCCACTAAAAAGGGTTAATGGGGTAAAAGCCTCGTTCAGTACGATAACGGCCCCGAGGGTTGTCACCAACGGTTCCAAATACAGGTAAACCCCTACTTTGGTTGCCTCTAAATCTTTCAACGCCGAAAACCACAGGAAATAGGCGATACCAGAACAGAATATCCCCAGGTATAAAACGGCGATCCAACCGCTGGAGGAAAGTTGAAATAAGGGCGAAAACCCTTTACCGGACAAAGCCAATGGGGTCACCAAAAGCCAGCCTACGGCCATCTGATTGGCGGTGGTCACCAGTGATGGAAACTTTTCCAGAACCCTCTTTCCAAAGACGGAATAGATGGCCCAGGTTAAGCAACTGATTAGGATAAGTCCATCACCCAGCGTGGATGTAAACCCCAGATTACGAAAACTTCCCCCGGTCAATAGCAGCAGGGCACCGGTGGCGGCAATCACGATTCCCAATATTTTATTGGTGGTAAACTTTTCGGCCAGGAAGATCCGCCCTAATATGGCGATAAAAACAGGGATGATCGCCATTAGCCAGCCGGTGTTGACGGCGGTTGTATACTGGAGAGCCACCACCTGGAGCATCAGGTGAACGAAAACGATCACCCCTAACAGGAGAAATCCACCCCACTCCCTGAGGGGAAAGATCTTAAATTTTCCCAGAAATATGAGGGATGAAAAAAGTAAAGCTGACCCCAATCCCAGCCTGACGAACAGGATCATGGCCGGGGCCAGCTCTCGGAGGGCGATTTTGGTAGCAATGAAGGACAGGCCCCAGAAGATGATAGTCAAAAAAGCTTTGATGGACAATATCTATATTTACCCTATCCAGACCAATTTGACCTTTTCAACCCTTTTCATTTCCGAATCCCCCGTTACCAAATGGCCATCGTACCTGTGCGCCATCATCAATGCAAAGGCGTCGGCATAAGAAACGAGGTAACTGCCCTTGATCCTGCATACATCAAGTAGCAGTCCTTCGTCCAACTCATAACTTATTTCCAGTGGATAATTTTTAACAATTCCCCAGATGGCATTGGCGATGCTCTCCCCCTCCTCCTTGAAAACATGATAATAAACCTCCCCCAGATTAACGGCGTGCATGAAGATTTTCACCTTTCCCGCCTGCGCATCTGTTAAGATTTTTCCGACCCGATCCGCGCCACTCTCATTGTTTAAATAAGCAATGATAGCAAAAGCATCAAAAATGTAATGTTCAGCATTCATTTCTTTATCAGTCTTTTTTCCTTCTGTCTTTCCTCTTTTTTCATTCTTAACAGTGACTGGGTTGAGATTTTCGTCCCCCTTAGCATTCCCCGGGAATCTTTGATCGGATCCTCGGGGATGGGCACAAGGACCAAATTTTGGCCCGTATCCACTATCTCTACTATGGTCTGTGGAAACAAGCCATACTTCTGGCGAAACTTCTTGGGAATGACCAGTTGACCCTTAGTAGATATAACAGCTCTTTCCATTTTACATCTCCTTAAAATGTCTTACTATTTTCAATAATGTAATACTTATATATCAAAATGTCAAGAATAATCTTTGTCCCAAGTTTGCCCTTCTAATGATCCGATACTGTCGGACAATCTCTTTTTGGAGTGAAGCAACCATGTCACTTCATGCATCAATCCCGATAAATATCGGGACCCTCCAAATTACTCCAAATCTTAAACACCATTTCTCATTGAGTCATCTTTTTCAAAATAATTTTCTCCCCATCGTGCCTCGCCATCCACCCCAGCATTTCTTTGAATTGGGGATACTCTTCGGGTTCCACTTTTATCCGTCCCATTTCGAATGATCTCTTATAGAGCAACGTATCCCCATGCTGGTCATAAGAAATAGTCATATTTCCGATATCTGAACCCACCCGGTCACTTTGGGGAAGATGGTAAATCTGATAGCCTGTGGGTATGAGAATTTCCACCCGATCAATGTTCTTCTGCTGATAATCGAATACCAGGGGATAGTTCCTCTCCTTCTCCGGATAAGCATAATCGGATTCAAATCGGTTAAGAACCCCCCCCTCGAAGATCAAGAAATCCCCTTCCCTGGATGCAAAATGGGGGGCCCAAAAACGGTAGAAAATCGTCAAAGGATCTTGGGGGGGGAAAGGGTCAGGGACAGTAAAACTATCAATCTCAGCACTTGAACACCAGAAGGAAAGATAGCGAGTGAGCCAATCCTTTCTTTGAACCGGGCTTAATTTCCCCATGGTCTTTCTAATCTTCATGCCGGATACCCCATAGAAATGGGTCTTGCCCGTGCATTGAATATTCCCCTCCTCATCCAGAACCACGAACAATTCCTGCACCTTACGATTATCTTCGGGCCGGTTCAATGGGGTTCCCAGAAAGGTTGTTTTGCCTTCCTCCTTAATCACCAGCACATCAATCCCCTGGTCATACCAGGGCAATTGTCCGAAGGGACAATACAGTTCGGTAGGGTCCAGCCACACCCCGCTGGGGTCCAGGGAGGCGTAGACGATCAGATGGTCGAAGGGCTGCTGGGAGGGCAACTTTCGATCCACCCCGGCCTTGAAACGGGTGGAGACCAGGGCCGGATAGGTTTGAAGACCTACGGAACGACACAGGGCGATAATCAGGGCTCCCATGTCCTTACAGTCGCCGTATCGGGCTTCCCACACCTCCCCGGCAAAATGGGGTTGAAACCCCCCGATCCCCACCTCCACGGCCACATAGCGGATGTTCTGTTGCACAAATTGATAGATTACACTGAGTTTTTCTAAATTATCTTGGCAGTCAGCGGTCAGCCTTTGGGCCAGTTCGGAAATTCCCCGGTCAGGTTTTAACCTCTCCTCTGCCAGTCCATAAAACCACTTCCCCACGTCCTCCCAGCTTTCCACCCCGGCCGGGGAAAAGGCCACCCGGGCCCGGATCTCTCCCCTGGGGGGCATACCGTATTCAGGGTCAATCCCGGGAAGATCCCGGGCTTCCCAGGTTAAAGTCCTTTTGGAGCCTACTCCCCAACTGATTTCCTTAGGTTCTAGATCAATGTCATAGGTTGCCCAATGGATCTTCCATTCCGGTGGGATAACCAGTGTGTAGCGGGAGATCAAGGTAGGATCGTCGTGTTGAAAGTTCCATCCCGCACCGTAGATGGGATTTCGTATGTTCTTGGTATACTGATACTCCACCAGTCCACCATTTTCCAACCCCTTCAGGGTAAAGATTTTGGCACGGACGTCCGAATAGAACACATAATCCGGATACAGGGTAATGTCGTAAATCTCATCCTTTTCCAGCAGGACAATCTTGCCCTCAGGTGAGATGGCTCTAGCTCGAATGTTTTCGATTTCGGTATGAGACGAATAGGGAATGACCACGTTGGCGTATTTCCTACCTCGTTCATTCAGAATTTTGATAACCGTGTGCTGGGTCAGGGTGGAAAACGCCAGCTTGCCGGAAAAAACGACCATCTCCCCTTCGTCCAAGAGAAAGAGGGCCACGGCCCCAGGATACTCCTCAACACCCGGGATTTGATCAAAGGTGAAATCATCCCAGATCAGGCTTTTCTTCCACTGGGTGTTATAATAGGCGCATCCTGAAATTAGAATGACTGAAAGGAGAAATTTGGCTGATGTATAAAGTGCTTTCATCCCTCTGTTTAATCCAGAAGAATCAACGCGCAATACCGACACGGGGAGTCAAGCGTTTGAGCTACTTCTAGATCGAAACCGGCCTTGCGCACCGTCCGGAAGACGTCTATCCCGCAGGCCTCCATGGATGGCCTCGCCAGGTGTTGAAATTTACAGGGCTGAGTGATGTCACAGGGGACGCAGAAGTTGCAGGGGCCCATCACCAGGGCGAAGGCCTTGTAGTGGCCGGAAAGAAAAAGCTCCCGCTCAAATTCGGCGATTTGCTTTCGGATCTCTTTCCGCCTCTGCTTCTCATTCTCATCAACAGCTAAGTCGAAGATCATCAGTAAAGCCGAAGAATAGAAACGAAGCATATTCCGTGTGGTTTCCGGCCTCGGGGAATAGGGCGGGCAGGTCAAGCGGGTGCCATAGGCGTCACAGCCGTATTGGCACTTCAACCTCACCCATTCCTCAACGACCACTTCCTTAGGGTTGATGATCTTTGTCCCTCCCACCCCCATCGCCCGGGCCTTTTGCAGGATTTCTTCCTGATTCATATCTAACGTGCTAAAATCCTCAATAAAAAAATACATTTAAATAATTCATCTGTTTTCGGTTAGGCGACCTCCTGAAATTTATTTTATCAATCGTATTGTTTTGGATTTGTCCCGAAGCTTCGGGATGAAATTTATCCTTATCATGTAACATTATATTACCTATTGTTTACTCACACTAATCCAAGAAGAGCCGATATTTTTTATTGCTCCCTTAAGCCAGCTTATGGGTCCCCAGAAATAGGAATCCATTATCATGTCAAACCGAAAGAGGGGGGCTCTGATCCCCGCCTTCAGGAAAAACTGAAGGATCAGATCTTTATGCCGGGGGGGACATCCTTTGATTTTTCTCAGCTTTTTAGTTTTCAGCTTTCCGATCACCCGGGTGCAACTGCCCACCAGCATCACCCTTTCCACTTCCACATCGCCCTGGTATTCCCCGATCACCACCGTCCAACGGGGAAGATTTCGATAAAGCTCCGGATTGCGATCCCTTATCATGTACAGCCAGTCTAGCATTATTCCGTGGCAGCCACCGGTGCAGTAGGGCTCCCCGGAGCGGATGTCGAAATTTATGTCCAATTCATGGACGGGCTGGAAACCGTTCTCCCAGCCTTGGGTCCTCTTCTGAAGTTCCTCTAAGGAAACGTCGCCAGAAAGGTCAATTTCCGCCAGGGATAAAGGGCCATATCCCCGCCGATGGGACTCAATGAGATACTCTAAGGTTTCCGGCTTAAAACCAAATATATGGGCACATACGGCATCGTGGGCCACTGGATTGGTAGCCATAATGATGACCCCTAGAGGATGGCCGTGTTGGGTCATTTGGTTACCACCTAAGGCAATCTCAACAGCATCCGTAAGGATTAGATCGGGATAACCCACCTCCAATAAGTCAGCAATTTTTTGATCCAAATCGTAATGGTGATGGTACATGCGTTCTTTGCTGTACATAATGCCGATGTTTAGTTTGATGGCCGCGGTCATCCCCCCGACTAAAACATTCGATTTTAGCTTGGGGGCATAGATTAAAAAATCACGGTCCACCACCGGCCTGGCAACGGTTATAGTTTTGTGAATTTTTCCCTTTTTCAGCGTCAATTTAATTCTCCTGTCCTCTTCCTGGGGCGACAATTTAAGGTGGTGATTCTCCCGTAATTTTTTATACGCCGCCCTTTTAAACATCCTGGCCGTGGGAATTCCCACCCCGGAGTTTTCGGATAATATGATAGGCAATTCGTTCTTTTTTATGCCCTCAATTTCATATAAAAGGGCATCCAGGAATTCAGGACGGGTGAAACCGGAAGGGGCGATCTCGGGGTGGGCCAATACCACGTTGGGTTTGATGGTCACTCTACCCCAAATCTTCGGGGTAACCCCCAACCCCTCAATACCCGTCCTGATAATCTCCCGCATCCTCTCAAGATCGTAATTTTCACAACGTCTGATAATAACCTTTTCCATTTTCCCCTTCCCTGATTTTAATGGTAGTCATTATGGGTAGGTCTGGTCAATCAGGCGCCTGGGCCTGTTGCAGAACTATCGCAATTGATAATTTAGTTTTGTTTAGAACCGCTCTAAAGAGCGGTTCTGGTTGATTAATTGCTAAACAAAACGTTAACCAGAACCTTATCCCGATAGTTCGGGATAGGTTCTGGACATTAGCAACGTTTACTAGTTGTACCACAGACCCGCCTGACTGATGCCCGACTGATAATAAATTTGACAACAGTTTATCACCAAAATTTATTTCTGAATCTTCTGCCCTTTTTGGCCTATCTCAAAGTCCTCCTTTGAACCCCCCTTTTATTCCCCTCTTTAATAAAGGGGGGCTGGGGGGGATTTAGGGGGAAAACGACATAGAGTCAATTTTAAGAATTATCATATTCGTTTTTCACTATACCTTGTCCCAAAGGTATTCCATCGGGAGTTGACTTGTCACGAAGTGATCCCGATATTTCGGGAGTGGCTGAACTATTACGATATTTGTTATGTTCGGGACAAATGTCCTATTGTTTTACCCCTTATGGACTTACCTGACTACCAGCAGTACCGCGGTAAACAAAACGATCAACAGGACGGGTTTGATCAACAATTTATAAATTTTGGCGAAATCCGCATTAAAGTAATCCTTGGTCAGCGAAAGGCAGAGGTGAACCGGTGAAAGCAGCACCCCCATAAATCCGCTTACATAGGCAAACATGGCCAGCGATAGATCCGGTGATGGTTGACCCATAAAGGGGAGCAGCAGCGGGAACGAAATCCCGATATAGGCCTGATTGACACCGGTTAAAAGGCCCACCAGGAAAGGGACAGAAAAGAGCAAAAAAAGGGGCGAAAGCCCCAGTTGTTGAAAGGAATTGGGAAGCACGGTAAGGGCATTTGAGGCCTCCAGCATTCCCTTGAAGATCATAACGGAGACTAAAAGCAGAATTGTCCGCCACGAAAATCCCTCTTTGACGGACTGCCATCTTTCCCGCCAATCGAGCGGGGAGGTCACCAAAAAAATTAAGGTGACAGCAAAAACGACCCAGATTAATTTCACCCGAAATGCGATCATCACCCCGATGATGAACAGCACAGGCCAGATACTTCTTGTAATGCCCCATAGTCCGGCCCAAAAATCGGGTGATCCCCGTTTTTCCCTTTTTAGCTTAGGAACCTGAACCAGCCCCAGCAATACCCCGCCGAAGATAGCCACCAGGGTTAATGGCCATTGAACCGCCATCAGCTTCCGAATGGATACCTGCAGAATAACGGCTTCCATAATCAGGCCTGGATACAGGGGCCACCAGTATTCCCACAGGTGGCGGAACCAGTAGTTAAAAAAGGTCTTTTGCTGGGGTGTTAGATTGAGCTTTTCCCCCGTCTCCTGGACCATGGGAGCTGAGAACATAGCCCCCCCGGGCATGGGCAGAAGCCCGATCAGGGCCGGAGGTATCACCAGGGCCACCCTCCGGTCGGCCACCAGCCCCTCCATGGATTGGGACATCAGGGTTAGGTTTCCGCTGTCCTTGAGCAGTCTCCCCAGGATAATAATGATAATCACCACCCCCACCAGTTCCAGGGTTGAGCGGTCAACCGCGGTGTAAACCACATTTTTTATAAGGCTTAAGGGACCCAGCCCAAACAACAGACCCAACAGGATGGATGCCAGAACTAAGTTTAGCCCCAGGTCCCATTTACGCCAGATAAAAAAAACGATGAACAGTACCACCAATAGGATTTTAATCAGTTCAAGCATCATAAGTCCCTATTTCAAAAATCACCGTTCCCCCACCCGTAAATTCACAGGGATCCAGACATTGCACAAAGGCCTTACCGTTTTCACACCTGGTAAGGCCTAAATCCTTCGCCGCCACCCCCCGGGACAGAGCCACATAGTAGGGCATCAGGGAAGCCAGCGAATGCATACAGATCTTTTGATCCTTATCCGCCTCTAACACATACCCATCCCTTATAATGATTTCGTCACCCTTCTGATAAACAGGACAACGTCCTTTGATCTGATGAACCCTGACAATCAGCTTCATCGAAATCTACGGAGAAATTTCCCAATCCCCCCCAGGGCCCCCATAGGCTCCCATATCAACCCCGTCCTGTCCAGTACCTTTACAAGGTGACCCGTCTTGAAGATGATAGTCCCCACCTCCAACGAAGTGGGGAAGAGTATCGATACACGTTGAGGTGAACCACGGTTCACCCGTTCCCTCTTGAACATCAGAATATGATACTTCGATGAGGGGTACAGACCAGATCTCGTCCAGAGTATTTCCCCATAAAATGGTGTTTTTTACCTCTGTGTTGGATGATTGAAAGGTCCCGATGCCCATCCCGGAACCGTCGGCGATGGTATTATTCACGATTGAGGGATGAGAAGAATAAATGCCTATTCCAATTCCCCCCTCAACATTGGGAAGGTTATCTATTAAAATATCAAGCGCATCAGCTATAAATGAGAGGTCTTCCGTTGAAATAGTCACGGAATTGACAATAAGGTTGTTGTAAATCTCGGGATCAGGCGATGAAGGTCCAGATAAAATAATTCCTCCTCCATTCCCAGTAAAGAAATTTTGCTTAATTGTAAGGGATGATCCATCACATCCAATTCCCAACATATTACCTTCAAAAGTATTCAATTTAACTTCTTCTAAGTCGGAATCCAAAATGGCAATCCCCAATAGATTATTTTGAAATGAATTTTGTTGAATTGAGGGTGGGGATGATTCTTTACACCAGATTCCGACCACATTAACCCTAAAAGTATTTAAATGAACCTCTTCTGGATTTGAATCTCTTAGGTAAATTCCCAGAGAGTCATATTCAAAAATGTTTCCCTGAATGACCGGGTTGGAATACCGACAATGAATTCCGTACTCTGGATTATTGGAGATTGTATTGTTTTTAATGATCGGTGTTGTATTGGCACCTGTTATCTTAATCCCCATTTTAGAATTGTTAAGAATTTGATTGCTCTCAACCACTGGATTTGACCCATCGGAAAGGATACCGGCATAGGTATGATCTTTGATATGGTTGTTTCGGATAATTGGATCGGCTGAGCTTAGCTCAATACCCGCGTAGCTATTTTCCAAGTAATTACCCTGAATTAAAGGATGGGCCTGCACACAATAAATGCCTGTATAGGTCAGAGCATCCACAATTTTAATGGTAAAACCCTGAATTACAGCAGTCGTATCTTCCCCATGATTAAAAGTTACTACGTCAGCGTCCAATCCGGTTCCATCCAAAATGGTAACCCCATACCCCTCCCCTTTCAGAACAATTTTTTTGCCGTTGAAATTGATGGCTTCATTATAGGTCCCCGCTTTCACAAAGACCGTATCCCCATCTAACACATCGTCGGAATTAATCATCTCCTGAATGGAAGACCCAGGATATACTATGAACCGGACACAAACGGTGTTATCCACCATCACCGTAACCGTATCCGAAAGGACTTCCTCATCCGGATAAAAAGCTTTGGCAAAAATTTCATGATAACTGCTGTCCGGGTGCACAGTAGTATCCCATTGATAAGGAAAACGAGGCACGGAGTCGGAAGGCGCCGTTACTGTTCCCCCAGGAGGATCAACCTGTCGAATAGAATATTCGACACTATCAACGTCATAATTGGTATTTATACTAATGCTACATTCCCGATAGACCACAGTCCCGTCCACCGGTCTGAAAATAGTGACCTCTTTCTCCTCGTCTTCATCCATATCACATCCAATGATGAAAACGGTGGCCACTAAAAAAACGGAAAACATCTTCAGGGTTTTCATCTTTCCTCCTTAAATTATTATCGTTTCTTTCGGTTAATTACAGCCACAAGTTCCGGTCCAGGCTCCGGTATTGGATGGCTTCTGAGATGTGGACCGGAAGGATATCATCAGAGCCCTCCAGGTCGGCGATGGTCCGGGATACCTTCAGAATGCGATCGTAGGCCCGGGCGGAAAGCCCCAGCTTGGTGATTGCCATTTTCAAAAGTTCCTCCCCCTCCTCATCAATGGGACAATATTTCCGAATATCCTTGGATTCCATGTCTGCATTTGAGAACTTACCCGTCTGGGCAAACCTTTTCAATTGCCCCTTGCGGGCCTGGATTACCCGTTGACGGATGACCTCCGATCGCTCGCCGGCCTGTTTGCTGGACATATCTTTGTATCTAACGGCGGGCACTTCGATATGAATATCAATGCGGTCCAATAGGGGTCCCGAAATCCGGCTCATATATTTCTGAATCTGGGGAGGGGTGCAGGAGCATTCATTGTTCGGGTCGGTCAAAAAACCGCAAGGGCAGGGGTTCATGGCCGCCGACAGCATAAAATTAGCCGGGTAGGTCAAAGAAATAGCCGCCCTTGCGATGGAAACCCATCCGTCCTCCATCGGTTGCCGCATCACCTCGAGCACGTTCTTTTTAAATTCCGAGAGCTCATCTAAGAACAACACCCCGTGATGGGCCAGGCTCACCTCCCCGGGCCTGGGAATATGCCCCCCGCCGATCAACCCCGCATCGGAGATCGTATGGTGAGGGGAGCGATACGGCCTGGTGGCAATTAAAGCCTTATGGGAGGGAAGCAGCCCCGCCACCGAATGGATTTTGGTGGTCTCCAGAGCCTCCTCTAAGGACAAATTTGGCAGGATGGTGGGCAACCGCTTGGCCAACATGGTCTTGCCCGATCCCGGGGGACCGATCATAAGGATGTTGTGATTCCCGGCGGCAGCCACCTCCAAGGCCCGTTTGACCTGTTCCTGTCCCTTGACGTCGGAGAAGTCAACATCGTAGCTCTGACTTTCACTGAATACTCCTTCAAGATCTATGGTAAAGGGTTCAATCTTCGACTTGTCGTTCAGAAAATCCACCGCCTCTTTCAGGCTTTCTACGGGATAGACCCTTACCGCATCCACGATGGCCGCCTCCTCGGCGTTCTCCATCGGCAGGATGATCCCCTTGAGACCCTCCTCCTTGACGGCGACCGAGATGGGCAGCGCCCCCCGGATGGGCCTTAAGGCCCCATCCAAGGACAGCTCACCCAGAATGGCAAAGTCCAGCAGTCGCTCCGGGGAGACCTGACCGGTGGCCGCCAGGATGCCAATCGCCATCGGTAGATCGAAGGCCGAACCCTCCTTTTTGATGTCAGCCGGGGCCAGGTTGACGGTAATCTTCTTCCGGGGGAAATAGTAGTCCGAGTTCTTTATGGCCGCGTTGACCCTCTCCTTGCTCTCCTTCACCGCCCCGTCTGGCAGGCCCACGGTGGAAAAGGAGGGCAGCATGGGCTCTAAGTGGGCCTCCACTTGCACAATATAGGCGTCAATACCGAGAACAGAAGCGCTTAAGGCTTTAGCGAACATGGTTAGTTCTATCCTTAAAGTAGAGAAATTTTGGTCGAAAAACAGTGCTCAAGATCACTTTTTGGCAAATATATTTCGGAAAACCCCAACTGCTTGCTCAATCTCTTCCTCAGTAACATCAAGATGGGTCACCGCCCGCAGTTGATTCTTCCTCAGCCCAGTGGGTAAAATCAACACCCCCTGCTCCTTCAAACCTCGAAGGGCGTCTTCAAGGGTCAGTCCCGACTGATCTATATTGACGATGACAATATTGGTCTGTACGCTCTCCAGGTCAATCTCAAGACCATTGATCTTGGCCAGTTCCTCTGCCAGATAGCGGGCTTTTTGGTGGTCCTCCTGGAGACGCTCAATATGATGATCCAGGGCATATAGGCAGGCAGCGGCCAGCACCCCGACCTGCCTCATTCCCCCACCGAAGGTCTTTCGAAAGCGATGGGCCCGGTGGATAAAATCCTTCGATCCCACCAGGATTGAACCTACCGGCGCTCCCAGACCCTTGGAAAAACAGAGGGAGATCGAATCAAAATAACTGCAATATTCCTCCAGACTGATCCCCGTTGCCACCGAGGCGTTCCACAGCCGGGCCCCGTCCAGATGCATCTTCAGATCCCTCCGCAGGGCCACCATCCGGATGCGGCGAATCTCATCAACAGGGAAAATAGTCCCCCCCGCCCGGTTGTGGGTATTTTCGATGAGGACCAATTGGGTGTGGGGAAAATGATCATCTGGGGGCCTGATGTCCGATTCAATCTGTTCCGCAGTGATCATCCCCCGTTTTCCCCGAAGGGGATGGAGCTGGACTCCGGAAAGAAAAGCCGGGGCTCCGGATTCAAAATTGTAGGGATGGCTGCCTTCTTCGAGGATGACCTCGTCCCCGGGCTGGGTATGGGTTTTGATGGCCACCTGGTTGGACATGGTGCCCGATGCCATGAACAGAGCCGTTTCCTTCCCACACATTTCGGC
>JADHWK010000040.1 GCA_016783505.1 Candidatus Zhuqueibacterota bacterium
TGGCTTCTTGAAATTGCCCTTTATTCTCAAATTCGAGGACCCTTTCCATTGGATCCTTCCGAGCACAGCCAATTATAGCAATGAGCCATAGACAGGAGATTACTAGAATTGAACTTTTTTCGACCATTTCTAAACCCTCCTCCTATAAATAAATTCCTAACCCTCTAACCGTCGGGATGGTCCCGATTAGTATCAGGACAACCTTCCCGATAACCCAAGCATTGAATATTGCTTATTTATAAATGTCGGAGCGATCCGATTCGAACGGACGACCCCCTGGTCCCAAACCAGGTGCGCTACCGGACTGCGCCACGCTCCGAGTAAGACTATATCATTTTGATTAAAATGTATTCAATTTTTTCCCAAAAGTCAACCCTAAAGTTAAAAAATATCAATTTCTCCCAATTTATGGCTTCACTGCAGAAAGGTAAAAATTGGTCAGGTTAGTCAGGTGCCTGACTGACGCCTGAGTTAAGTGATCCTACACGGTCTGTGACCATGTTTAAAGAACTTTTTGCAGTAAGCACCATTAAAAAAACCGTTTCCAGTATGGAATACGGTTTTTATCAGTATGTCTTATTACCCTAAAATTGCCTTACCCAGAGCGGGTTCAAAGAGTATAATCTCAGCTCTTCCTGCATCGGTCGGGTATGCACCTCTAACTATGATTAAACAGAATCATTTGTTCCATAAGAATGGGGGTAGTTAGATATTAATAATCCATGGGCCTTCGGGGGTCAGGGGGAGGGGGTGGGGACCGATGCTCCAACTCCCTGATGATCTCCCGCACCCGACGGGGAAAGCGATTCTCAAATAGTACCAATCGCGCCACCTGCCAGGAGGACAGCACACCCTTTACATCCTTACGGAAAGCTTTCTTCTCCTCAAAAATTTTCATTCCCAGCTTCTCGCATTCGTCAATCACCTTTTCCAGGTCCTTATCGCTGACCTTTTCCTCTTCGGTGAGCTCCTTCAGTTTGCGGAGCTCCTTTTCCCGCGCCTGATTCAGATCCCGGATTCGGGATTCAAATTTATGATATTTTGGGAAAAATTTCTCCGCCTGCTCCTCGGTCAGTTCCAGGGCTTCGGTAAGCTTCCAGATCTTCACCGTCCGGATCCGCTCTTCGGCCCTCTTCCTTCGAAGTTGAAACCTCTCTTCGGGCTGGGAATAGAGCACGGCTGATCCCAGGGCAAAAAATAACCCCAATAGAAAAATAAGAATTAAAAGATATCTCGCTCGCATTTTCTCCTCCGCAATTTTAAATAATTTCTTCCTGCTCTATCTGTTTGAAAACCTCATTAAAGCGGTCCTCTTCCAGATTTCCCAAGAGGATGATGATTTCTTCATCGCCGGATGAAAATCCATTTTCTAAGGAGACCAAGGTCTCAACGATGGGCCGTTCATCCTCGGCCAACAGGGCTTCAAAAACCTCCTTTTCTTTTCCCGATTGAACCAACAGATCGGTGAGGTCGTAGACTTCAGTTTCCCAGGAGAAGGGGATCTCTCCGGGCGGCCCAGACCCTCCAGTGAACCGACCCATAAATGTAACCAGGGCGGCGATGAACAAGATAACCAACCCCACCGGGACCAGTTTCGCCGCCAAGGGAAGGGTTTGGAATCCCCAGGTTTTCCCCCGCTGCTTTTCTTCCAGCCGACGCCGGAGCCGGGGCAGGTAGTTCTGCCAGAAGATCGCCCCGGGGTCGGGAACTTCGACTTTCCCAAACAGCTTTAATTGGGTCTTAAGGGATTGATAATCTTCCCGGCAGCGGGGACATCCCTTCAGATGATCCTCTACCGCCCGGCTTTCCGACTGGACAAGTTCGCCCTCAAGGAGATCAATCAAGTTGTCTTTGACCCGCTTACAATTCATTCTTTCACCAAAATGAATTAAATTTTACTTTTCAATTCTCGTCGTAATCTATGAACCGCCTGGAAATAGTTGGCCTTCACCGTCCCCACATTCCGGCCCAGGATGGCGGCGATCTCCTTATGGTGCATATTTTCATACTGCCTCAGGATAAACACGATGCGTTGCTTTTGGGGCAGCCGGGCCACCGTCCGCTTGATCTCCTCCATAATCTCGCCGGCGGCCATTATCTCTTCGGGGTTCTGCTCAGAAGACCCTTTCTCCACTTTCAGCTCTTCCAAGGAGAAAAATCGGGTCCAACGTTTCTTTCGATTAAAGTTAATGCAGTGGTTGACGGCAATCCGATAAAGCCAGGTGAAAAGGGCCGATTCCCTTTGAAATTTAGCCAGTCCCTTGTAGGCCCGGATAAAGACTTCCTGCGAGAGGTCCTCGGCATCCTGGGGGTTGTTCACCATTCTCAGGGTGAGAAAATATATTTTCTTTTTGTACCGGTTCACGATTTCGTTGAAGGCCCTTTCGTCCCCACCCTGAAATCTTTCCACCAGCTCGATATCCTCGGCCCTCTCCATACCCCATCCTCTTCAACCTAATAGACAGAAAAAGCGGCTAAAGGTTTAAAGGCACCCGGGAGAACTAACCGTACCCAGGCACCTTTTTTATAAAAGGTACGCCACGGTGGGGACATTCAACTTATTATTAAACGAGGAGAGCAATCCCAAAACTTCGGGAGTTTACCCCGAAACTTCGGGGTTGCATTGAAAAAGCAGGGCTTTTTCACTCCGCCATCGTTGCTAAGTGTTTAATGTGCATGCTTATTTAGAAACTTCGTATATCTGCCTGAGTAGTTGTAATTAAAACCCAGCAGCGGGTCCGTGTCCCGGCGACCCAGTACGTAATAAAATATTCCTTCCTAATCTTTATTTCTCATCTTTGTTCCTCGGTCTTTATTCCTTCCTATCTTTAATTCTTGTTTTTCTTGTGCTTCCCATACAAAAAATCCTTCCCGGAAGGAAGGATTAAAAGATCAGGGGCTGACTGATTTTTCAAAGTGGACATTACAACTCGCCACCGCACATTAAAAACTTGCGGAATTCGGGCTAAAATTGAGTACTGAAGGAAATAAGGTGTTGGCCTCCCAGTTCGCCGAAGGACTGGAAGGCATAATCGAGGATGAAACTTCGAAAGAGAAAGCCCGTTCCCACCGTCAGTCCTCCGAAGCGGGAGGTGCGGGTGCCCACGTCCAGGTCCTGGGCCCGTGAGAGGCCATACCCCAGCCGGAGTCGGAGATTATCGGTGAGGGTAAATTCCCCCCCGAAGTTGCAGCGCAGGCCGGCATCGGAATGCTGGTTAACCTCCCCGTTCAAAAGCATGGGCAGATGGGCCAGCCGCTTGGCAAAACCCACCCCATAGGTCAAGGGCAAATCCTCTTTGGTGTCCACAAAGGCCTTCTTAACCCTGCCCAGATTGAAAACCCCGACCCCGACATCCAGCCCCTCCATGGCGGTGTGATAGATTCCCCCCAGGTCAAAGGCGTAGGCCGTTGATGTATAGGATTCTATTTTCGACTGAACCCATTTAACGGTAAAGCCCAAAAGTATGTCCTCCCCGGCCTTGGTACCGTAGGCAAAGCTCAGTGCCATGTCCTGGGCCCCGAAATCCGGAGAGGGATTGCCGTCCTCGTCGAAGCCCTCAAAATCCCCGTAGTCCTGATACTGGACGGCTATTCCAATAGTTCCCCATCCCGGCCGGTTTTCCCCGTAGGCAACAAATCCTGAGGTGAAATCCAAAAGCAGGTTTCCCAGGGTAGCGGAGACTACCCGTCCTTCGATCTCTGCCAGCCCAGCCGGGTTGTAATGAATGCTGTAAATGTCGCCGGGAATAGCTAATTGCGCCCCAGCTAAAGCCGCCCCCCGGGCGCTGACATCGCTGCGAAGAAACCCATACCCCACCGTGCCTTGGGAAATCCCCAGGTTAACGCTAATGGCCAACAAGGTGAAGCCAAGAAAAATTTTCTTCATTGCCTCCCAACGGTGATTTTAATCACACCTTTCAATATACGAACTTTTGGGAAAAAATCAAGGGTAAAATTCTAAATTATTGATCTTTTTTCACCAAATTGTTTTGAGTGAAATAGATAGGTATAGTAATCTCCTTTTTGTAGATAATGATCACGGTACATGATTGAGAAACGGATATTAAAAAAACGCTGATAGCTTTCCGACAATTTATGGAAAAGGAGTAACCCCGAAACGATTGATTTTCCGACACCCCATTATTGTCCGAAAGTCCCGTTTCGAAACTTCGGTGTCGGGACATTTTGGACCTACTGATTCACATACAGAAGTTCCCTTTCCAGAACTAACCGGACAATATCATTTAAATCATTATTTCGGGAAAGCTCATCGGTTCGAAAAACCCTTCGGGTGGCGGATACGATCTTAGGCTCCCCGGTGAGGCCGGGGACAAAATTGAGGAGCCGTACATCCCGTTGGGAACGCCTCTTTCTTGAGGATAGTATGGTAATAATGGGCAAAATGTCGTTCGCCGCCGGCGTAAACGGCATCCCATTGAATCGGAATATCAAGCGGTGGTCTTCCCCCAATCGAATGTCCCCCAGGATCTTGGTTCGTTTGGGAAAATAGGGCCTCTCGATCTTCCTGGGAAAATTAAGGGAAATGTCGTACCCTCCTCGTCGGTTCAAATCGCGCACGTTCTCCTGAAAAAGCCTGATCACCCCCCGGGCCTGTTTCTCCCAGATCCTCGTTTCCAAGCGAATCTCCTTTGATACCCACGCCTGCCGGCGCTGCTTCTCCTTCAATTTGCTCAGAAGATTGATGATCCAATCTGAATGCGTTATGGGTTGTGGGTTCTGCCTCATAAGTTATGTTTAAACTATTGTATTTTTCAATGATGTAGAGTTTTGGAGTGCATCGTTCATCTAATAATCGTATATCGTTTATCCCGAAGCTTCGGATAGCCTGTATCGAAGCCCGGTTTTGCCGAATACCGAATGCCGTTACCGAAAACCGATACGGGCGGCGTCACCGATAAACCAGTTACGATTGTAGTCTGATTAATTTTTACAATAATTTAGTTATGTATTAATGAGCACGAACAATCTCTTTAACCTTCATCAGTCGGGTGAGGTTGGAGCGCTCCAGCTCACTCAGTTTGTCGCCTATGAACCTGATGGTCTCCTCTAAGCTTGGTATCAGAATATATTCAAGGGCGTTCACCCGGCGCCTGGTGGTCTCCAGCTCAGCGGCGAGTAGTTGCAGGGATTTTTCCCTCTCCGCCATCTTGATCATCAGGGGCAATACCCCATAAAAAATTCCCAGGGCCAGATCCAGATTTCCTGAAGTGTCCGCGAATCCGTAGGAGAACTGGCCATCCTGCCATTCTAACTTAAATTCGGGAATCCTTAAATTCATAACCGGCAGCACGGAGACCTTAAGCTGTGCCTTTTTCTGGGAAAAGGACAGGGCCCCTTCCAGGATCTCCCTGTCCATTTCAAAGCGAGCGGACAGAAAAGCCCGGTATCCCTCGCTCAGCTTCTCCTCTACCTCTCCCCTCAGTTCCCTGGTCTCTTTTACCAGGGCCAGGAATCTACGCATCAGCTCCTCTTGTTTGTCCTTCAGGAGCTTATGCCCCCTTCGGGCAAAGGCCAGCCTCCTCCGCAGACGGAGCATCTCCATTCGGTTAGGATTGACCCTCAATCTCATAATCCGTCTTCCCAGATTTTAATGATATTCATTGATAAATCCGAAATTCGAAGGTTCGGGATCGTGATTCGGATTTTTCAATGTCCTCTGTTTTGCAACGAAGTCTCAAACGTAAAGCTCAGCCGCCGTGGCCGCGGAGCGGACACGGTCGGCTGAAGCGATAAGTTAGGGAATTCAAATTAATCTTTACCCCGCAAACGTATCTTTAAAATTGTTTGCGGGAGATGCCCCGTAATACCTGCTATAGCTACTAATGATAAAAATATCAATAATGCAGAAATTCCTACGCTAATTTTCGATAAATCACCGATGCTGTTTATAATCTTGTAGATAAAATAAATACTTAACCACCCAATTGCTGAACCAATAAAATTAAACCAAAATTGAAATAGACCCGATATAAATAACCATTCCCACGTAGATTTATTTTTCAAGCCCTCAGAAGGCGTTTTAAAATCAAGATATGATTTACTTAAGGCTCTTATCGCAAAATATAACGTAGTAAATATACTTACGACAATAAACGTCATCTTCATACTTAGCACCTCTGTTTAAGGATTATATGAAATACGAAATTGCCTAACGCTCCGCATAACCGGCTGGCAATGGAGCGCAGCGGAATTGCCAGTCCGAGTTGATGCGGTTGTTAGCTGCAAATATGCTTAGCTTAAACTATTAGCTACAAAGTCTTGGTATTCAGTAAATAGTTCCCAGGTTTCAACATAACCAAAGAACTTCAATTCTAAATGCTTGCCATCCATTGAGGCATCAATTGTTCTGCCTTTCCAAGAGACAGGCAGAAGGCTCTTGTCATATTTCTTAAATTCAAACCTGAAATTATGAGAAAGACAGTTCCTAATCATTCGTGCAAATTGATACCATGATTCTGCTTTGAATGCAGAATCCTGTTTCGTCTTATCGCAATAATTCTTGATAAGCTCAAAAGACTCCTTGATAAGAGCTCGAATCTGCGAAGTAAGAAATTCCTTAATCGCGATATCACGGTCAGCAGATTTCATCAGAAGATTCTTGACCTGTTTGAATTCAACCGTGTAGGTTCCAAATTTGGCGTGGCTCTCTTCCAAAATTGGATAGACCTTTTCGTTTGAAAAAAGAGAAATTGCCGCCAGCCCAAGAATGTAGTTGTTCTTGGCATTCTCCAACTGACTCATAAGTTCCTTTTTTGTCATATGCACTCCGAACTATTTTTGTGCAGCTAACATATAATAGACGGCCGAAATGCCGTGTTATAACACTGCGTTTAGGCCTTATAAAAACCATTTATTAACTTGGGTTTCATAATAAAAATCCTAATGTTATGAACAATGATTGTTTTTTTTAGACTGCAACTTTCCCAGTCTAACAATTATGGTGCTTCTCTGTTTTTGATCATCTGTTTGATTTTCCAAAACTGTATTAAGCCTTTTCCTTCATATACTTTTTGATATGTTCATCTTTGACCCGTTTAAGCTCTTCCCTGGGCAGAAGCCCCAGCAGTTCCCAGCCCAGGTTTAGGGTTTCCTCAATCGTTCGATTTTCATCAAGGGTCTGTTGAACGTATCTTCTCTCAAACTCTTCGGAAAATTTAAGGAGGGCCCGGTCGGTCTCGGTGAGGGCCGCTTCCCCAAGGATCACCTTCAGCTCCTCAGCCTCCTTTCCCCTGGCATAGGCGGCAAAGAGCTGATTGGAAAGCCCGGCGTGATCCTCCCGGGTTTTGCCTTCTCCGATGCCCCTATCCCTGAGCCGAGAAAGGGAGGGTAAGACATTGATGGGGGGATAGATCCCCTTCCGCTGAAGGGCCCGATCGAGAATGATCTGTCCCTCGGTGATGTATCCGGTGAGGTCGGGGATAGGATGGGTCTTATCATCCTCGGGCATGGAAAGGACGGGGATCTGGGTTATGGATCCCTTTTTCCCCTGAATACGCCCGGCTCGTTCATAGACCGTAGCCAGATCGGTGTAAAGGTAGCCCGGGTAGCCCCGCCTGCCCGGGACCTCTTTTCTGGCGGCTGAAATCTCCCTTAGGGCCTCGCAGTAGTTGGTCATATCGGTGAGTATGACCAGGACGTGCATGTCCTTATCAAAGGCCAGATATTCAGCGGTGGTCAGGGCCAGCCGGGGGGTGGCCAGGCGTTCAATGGCCGGGTCGTCGGCTAAATTTACGAAGAGCACCGCCCGGTCAATGGCGCCGGTGCGCTTAAAGTCAGTTATGAAATAATTGGCCTCCTCAAAGGTGATCCCCATGGCCCCAAAGACCACAGCGAATTTCTCCTCTTTGCCTAATACGGTGGCCTGCCTGGCAATTTGGGCCGCCAGTTCCGGGTGGGGCAGGCCGAAGCCGGAGAAGATGGGAAGCTTCTGTCCCCTTACCAAAGTATTAAGCCCATCAATGGCCGAGATCCCGGTCTGAATAAATTCCGAGGGATAATCCCGGGCGTAGGGATTGGTGGGATTGCCGCTGATGTCGAGGCGCTTTTCAGGGATAATCCTCGGGCCCCCGTCAATGGGATGCCCCATTCCGTCGAAGACCCGGCCCAGCATATCCAGGGAGACCCCCAGTTCGATCCCCTTGCCCATAAATCTTATCCGGCTTTTATAGACATCAACGCCGCTGGAGCCCTCAAAGAGCTGAACCAGGGCCTTATCATAGTGTACCTCTAAAACCTTTCCCCGACGTATTTCCCCGGTGGGCATCTCCAATTCCACCAACTCATCGAACTTTACCCCTTCCACACCCCCCACCAACACCAGGGGTCCCACGATCTCCTCTACGGTCAAATACTCTTTAGCCATTTAATTCTCCTGGTTTCACCTGTCTGTATCAGCATAAAAAAAGGTTTTGCGAAGTAAAAATCTAGGTGAGCCCTGATCTATTGGAACGAACCTTTTATGCTGGGTCATTGGAAGTTACTGTAATATTACTTTTTTTTTGCACTCTATAAAGCGTTGTGTATGGCTCACGCCAACTCTCACCATAAACTTCATTCACTTTATCCAAATGTTCCCTGGGGGCTCTTAATTCTATATCATTCAAATAATTTAAAAATTCATCTTTTATGTTTTGTGAGAAAACCTTTGTTCCATAATCAATGGCATCGTGTAAGGGTTGTTCATTTAAATACGTTTGGCATTCGTTATCTATGAACATGGCATTGCAATATGGTAATAAGACTGATATAATTTCAATATCATTAGCCATTCCTTGATTTGGTGGTTTCTTTCTGCCGGTGGCAGCTTTACGTGCTAATGCTGCATACAACATGGAAGAAATTTTAATAAATGGGACATCTTTTAGAGAAGAAGAATCCAGATATTCAACGGTCTTCGGCCATATATCTGAATCCTGGATGCCAGCCTTTCTAAAAGCGTCGTGTATTGAATGGATAAAAACAATAGACGACGGAGGGAATATGTCATTCGCTGTTAGCTCAACATGCCCTATGGATATTTCTGCGGATTTTTTTAGATAATTTAAGTATATTTGTAAAGTTACCCTACCAAATGCCATACTTTCTTTTTCAAACCAGTAATCAAAAGTTTTATTTCTTTCAGATTGCCATTGCTTAAAAAGTTTACTTAATCCTTTATGCATTTCTTCTCTGTTTTTACGGAGCTCATCTATCCAATCTAAACCATATTGTATATTCACTGAGATAATTAATCTATCTTGCCAAGCATTGATATTTCCATTAACTACGGTATGCACGTCTAAATTTAATGCCTTATCCGCCTTCCCAGAAATCCAATTTATTGCATGTTCGTATATCTGAAATCTTTTGATGGTTTCATGATCGTAAAACCTGACATCATGAGATAGTAGTTCATACATCCGCTTTAAAGGTTTAAAATATGGTGACAAAAGAGACTCATCAGTGTGAAACCCTGAATCAGGACATGTGATAAGCTGCAATTTACAAAGGCTATCTAACCTTTCAAAAAGCCTTACCCAAAATTCATCTAATGTTCCTTTCTTGTATGGTTTCGTTTGAGGGTTAAGCGCTTTCATCATGTTGCTAATCGCAAATTGGTCAACATAAACAACCTTCTTGTTTAATTCTGGAAGGGGATAGCTTGATGCGGGTTCAGTTCCACGTGGGAAGAAGCAGTCTTTACATCTTCTACAATAATGATGGTTGCAAATCATTAGAATGCCAAAGCTCTTTTTTCCGCATTTTGGACATTTAATGTATGGTGGAGAGATAAATGTTCTTGGATCAAAATTAATAGTTTTCATTTTGGTTTCAACATCCTTTATCTATCAGAGCAATTTTCAATAATGTTTCCAGCATAAAAGAAGTTTTTACTAAGCAAAAATTTTGGGGTGAGTGCCGTAAGGCACGAACCTTTTATGCTGTGTTAACCGATGCGGCCGCTGATTTTCATTTAAGTCATTTAAGATATTCACTAGCAAATCTCTGTACCCATTTGACCATATCCTTAACATCCAACTCGGTAAATTGCTCAAACTTAGCATGATCAGCATTATTCCGAATATCTGCTTTGGCAGTAATTTCCTTCTGCGTAAGCTTATTGTATGCTCCATCCCTTGCTAAAGAAGTATTGAGTGCGTCTATTTTAGTCTTTTTGGGATAGGGTATATTCCGTTGATCACACATTTTCCGTAGCGTATCTTCCAGGACCGCCCCTGTGAGAGATGCAGCTGGAACATAATACCCTTCATTGAGCAGTGTTTCGGCTTGTTCTATAAAACTACCAAGTAGATCTGCTCTTATCATAGCCCGTATATCAAATAGAAAATCCTCTGAGAAGTCACGGTATGCCGCTTCTAACACTCCATAACATTGATGGTAATAAAAACTACTGCCGGATGCACGCTTATCTTCAGCCAAACGCCTCATTTGCTGATAATGTTCGCTTTCTTCACCACAAGTTCGCTTAATGAGATTTAAACTTTCGGTGCGGAATCGTAGATAGTCAACATCCGATGGATGCCTATCCCACTGCCTTCCATCCCAACCACATTCCTGAAAGACTCTCTTCCCTTCTGCCAAAAGCTTTTCAAACTTTTCTTTGATTTTCTCATTCATGCCCATTTAATACTCCTTGTTTTAGCGGCCATTTCGGTTAACTTAAAACAACCGAAATACTTCGTTTACCCTTTTAGATAGTATCCCATTAGATAATAAATATCTAACAGGACAGAGCATCTAACGAAGTATATGCTCCAAATTAATTTATTTTACAAAACCCAACTGAGTGGATATTTTAGCTTGACTTCGGTCTTTTAAAAGATCTTAGGCCTAAAAGCTCATACATATTTTGTTCCATTAGCATTTTTAATAATTCTATATTCTTTAACCCTTTTTGTAAAGCATTCTCATAAGTAATATCGAAGTTTCCCTTTTTTAGGGAATTCCAGCTCATATTATATTTCTTACTGCTAAGAAGGGAAAAATTCTCCTCTGAAATATCATCTCGATCTAACTTAAACAATTGTCTTATCCGAAAATTATCTCCCAACCTCAAAATAATAAGTTCATTAAAGATTTGCCGCTCAACTTTATCCTTAGATAACCAACAGCCAACAGGATTACTTTCTGATTTTCTAATAGTTTTTACTTCAATCTTCTTCCCAGTCTTAGGGTCAATACAATCAAATCCTTTTTCAGATGGGTTAGTATTTATTTTATAATTAAAAAGAATGGAAACATACCATTCACCAATTTCTGGAATAACCTTTCTCGTTCGAACGATTTTAAGCTCTTTTAGTCTTTCTTCGATTTTATTATACTTATCAAGAAGGGAGAGCACAACTTTTATCTTTCGAAATCTATCGTCTTTCATGAATTTGCCCTATTGCAATTAATAAACTTCGGGCTTTTCCGCTTAAATTAAAATAACCGTAATAGTTCGTTTACTCTATTATATAGCTAGCATCTAACGGGGTTTATGCTCTCATATTGATATACCCGCCTGCCGAAGTCCCGGGACGGCGGGCAGGTTTTGCGAAACCCAACTGATAGGAATAAATTCCTATCCTAATTTACTAAATAGCCTCAATAGTTGAAGGCGGTTTTTTGGTTATGTTGTAAGTAACACTTACAACCCCTGATACTTCCGTTGTTATCCTTTCTGCTAATCTATCCAAAGTTTCATAGGGAAGTCTGGTTGGTGATCCCGTTATTGCATCTTTGCTATCCCAGCATCTTACCTCTATCTGCAAGCCATAATCCCTTTTCCCTTCTCTAACACCGGTGACTCTATCTTCATGCAAGATTGCCAAGTATTGAAATGCCTTTGTATTACATAATTCTTCTTCAACAATTTTCGTAGCTTTTCTTACAATTTCTACTCTTTCCGGCGTGATTTCTCCTATTATTCTTGCCGCTAAGGCGGGGCCCGGAAAGGGTGGCCTCTTATATATTTCCTCTGGGAGATCCAGAACCTTCGCCACCCTTCTTATCCCTGATTTTCTAAGCTGGATTAAAGGTTCTATTACTTTATATCCATATGTCTCTTCTGTATCAATTCCAAGCTGTGCTAAGATATTGTGCTGTCTTTTAATGCCTGCCACAGTTTCTTCTACATCGGTTAAATTTGTCCCCTGCAAAAGATATTTCGCACCGCTCTCCATTACTAAATTACCAAAAACATCTTTGTAAAATGCCTGGGTAATAGCTTCTCTTTTTTCTTCAGGATCTGTGAGACCTCTTAATCCGTCAAAAAAGATCTCATTGGCATCAAAAAGTTCAACATTTACTCCCATATCTTCAAACAATGAAATGATATGTTCAGGTTCACCCTCTCTCATTATACCGTTATCAATAAAATACGTTTTGAGCCTATCACCTAAGGCTCTATGCCCTAATATAGTTACGGTTGAAGAGTCAACCCCACCAGACAAAGCATTGACAGCTAAGCCAGTTCCAACGATAGAGGAGATCTCTTCCACTTTTAGTTTTATAAATTCTTCAGGATGTAAATCCTCCGTTTTTATTTCCTCAATTTTCATTATACCCTCCTAATTAGTTTGAAATAATCTAATCCTTATAGATAGTAAATATCTAACTGGACGAGAGCATCTAACGGAGTTTATACTCCCAAATTAACATGTTTTTCCTGGCAACATCGGGATTAATGCACGCTTATCGGTGAAGCTTTACTCTCGTTGCTTTCTCCTCCTAACTTTTACGGGTACTAAGCAGGGCCATAATAACACCTCCTAAACCAAGCACCGAGGCGACTACCTTGACCAGCCAGCCCAGAAAGGGCACCCAACCAACTAACCCCAGAATTATTATCCCCCACAACGTCCCCCAGAGCATATTAAGATCGGGCTTCTTCAGGGCTAAAGCCATCCTATTGCCGATAAGCTGGGCCACCGCAATGTAACCTACCAGAAATGCACAGCCGACCAGAATAATTTCCACCGGTATCAATACTATACCCACCACCGATACGGCCAGTAATATTACTAACGGAACGATCAGCACCATCCCCAGAAGCCCCCACAAGAATACTTTCAGAGTGTTTTTCTCCACCGCAGTCGAAATTTTGCCGATTGGCTTCGGGATAATCGCCACAATCAACAATGCCAGGGCTAAAAAACCGATAAAAACGACAATTCTAAAAGGCCAGAACAACCCCAGGCCTATACCTTTGCAAACAGATGTAACAGCCCAAGGAATACCAATAATGTCAACCTCAACTTCATCCCCGTATACTATTGCTCCTTCCTCCTTTTTTATGGTTCCCCCTACCGAAACCGCATCCCCGTCCACTACTGCCCTCGGACCCAAGATAACCGAACCCCCCACCGCCACGGCATCACCATCAACCACACCGTTTACGGTAACATCCCCGCCGATGGCCACCGCATCGCCTACCCTCATCCCTTCTTTAACCACAAGATCGCTGCCAATCTTAACTATGTCCTTAACCCCTGCTCCAGCTATGGGAAGAAATGCCAGGGACAACCCCAAAAGCAGCAAAAAAACAATCCATTTTTTCATCTTGCGTTTCTCCTTTCTATCTTCATAGCATATTACTCCAGCGGCATTTCATAGACCCGGTATTTCCGCACCAGCTCCATTCCCAATTTAAGGAGGGCGCCCTTCATGGCGAAATTGTCCTCCAGCACGTAATTCGCCTCCAGACGAGCACCCCTCGGTTTGAGCGCTTCGTAGGTACGAAGGTAGAGCAGCGTATCAATGCCCCGACGCTGATATTCTTTGACGATGCCCAGAGCCCAGAGACGATAGCTATTGATCTTCTTGATTCCCTTCAACATTCTGAAGAATACAAAAGGAAACAACCGGCCATTCAGTTTTTTGAGAATCACATTAATGTCAGGGAAGGTGATGGAGTAGCCAATGGGCTCGCCTTTGGCTTCTACGATGAAAACTATACTGGGGTCTAGGATCCGCTTGACTTCCTTGGCGATGCTGGTGGCTTCGGCATCAGTCACCGGGGAGAATCCCCAGTTTCCATCAATTGAGCGATTGGTCAGCCCTGTTATGATGCGGATGTCCCGGACTAGGTGCTTTGGGTCCACTGTACGCACCCTGATGCCATACTTATTTTTAATTCTCTGGGAGTATCTCTTAAAGCGCTCGGGCAGCTCCCATACGGCCATATCTACCGCGTAGGCTTCCAGGTCTTTGGCCTTGGTCAGGCCGAAGGCCCCCATTTGATTGTTGTAATAGGGCGGGTTGTAGGGTGACATAAGGACTGGCGAGTAATCGAACCCTTCGATGATGAATCCTGCATTCTGGACCTCAAAATTAATGGGGCTGGGGCCGCGCATAGTCGTCATCCCCCGGGCCACTAACCAATCCCGGGCCACGGTCAGGAGGGCCCGGGAAGTATCGGTGCAATCCACACACTCGTATGAGCCGAAACTGCCTATCTTCGTTCCCCAATATTCATTGGCATGACGATCAATAAAAACTGCTATCCGTCCCATTAGCTCTCCGTCATCATAAGCCACAAAGTAGGCATAATCGCAATGTAGGAGCATCGGATTCCGGCGGCCGTCAAACATCTTCTTCTGCTCGCTCCTTAAAGGCGGCACCCAATAGGGATCATTTCGGTACAATTTATAAGGGAGTTCCAGAAAGCGCCGAAGTTCCCGCCGTGAAGTTACCTCTCTAATCTCCATTTATTGATAAGGTGTTATACGCAACGAATGAGTGGGTGTAGTGAGCGAGGAATCGCTTATTTCCCAAATGCTTTGTATGTTGGTTTTATCCCTGCTAACACGCCAATTACAGCATACCAATACCAGTCTAAACTAAGCAACGGCTCCCAAAGTTTTGCTATCATTAGAACAAAACCAGCACCGCAAAGTTGTAGTAGTTTTACGTCTACCCAGCTTAATTCTGCCTTTTTTACTGTTGAATTTACCCAGGTTATAAAACCCATATTTTTCACACCTCCTTATTGTTTGGATTCGCTAGCCCAATTGATAGATATAAATTCCTATCCTAATCTAAATGGGAATCCCGAATATTCGGGATAAAACATCTCTAAAAACATCTAATCCAATTGACCAGTCAGGCATCCGGGGCTGTGGTAGAACTATCGCGATTGATAATTTAGGGGTTATGTTTAGAACCGCTCTAAAGAGCGGTTCTGGTTAAATGGCTATTAAAGAAAGCTTTAACCAGTCCGCTGTACCCGGTCCCAAGATCGCTTTGCGACTAGGGTAGGAGGCTACGCCCAACCTTATCCCGATGCTTCGGGATAGGTTCTGCCCCTTGCTGGGCAGGCGAGATCTTCAGACGGAAAATCAACAATTTTTGGGTTGTGCCACAGGCCCATTCGACTGATTGGATTTACAAATAACCCTTAGATTGCTATCCTTTCACTTCAACCTCAGCACCTGAAGTCTTGATCAATCCCTGAACCTGGCCCTTTATATTCTCGCTTATCCGATCAAAATCGGTCAATCTATCCTCGGGGATAAATCTGACTTTGGCAATCTCCTCCCTGACCGGTAAGGAAAAGATTTCCTTAATGGGAACACCCCTTGCCACTGCCTCCCTGGCCCGGCGGTGAAATTCCAGGACGATCTTGAGCATTCGATACTGCTTCGCAAAAGATGTGTAGGTATCAATCTCATCGAAGGCGTTTTGGTGGAGGAAGTCCTCCCGGATGGAGCGGGCCGTCTCCAGCGTCAGCCGATCTTCACTGGAGAGGGCGTCCACCCCCACCAGGCGGGCGATCTCCTTTAAGTCGGCCTCCTTCTGAAGCAGGGCCATGGTCTCCTGACGCACCTGCGGCCAGTCTTCACTGATCTCCTTCAGGAAGAACTCCTTGAGGTTGTCATGGTAAAGTGAGTAGCTGGTGAGCCAGTTGATGGCCGGGAAGTGTCTTTCATAGGCCAGCCAGTCCTCCAGGCTCCAGAAGACCTTAACGACCTTCAGGGTGGCCTGGACTACCGGATCTGATAAGTCACCACCTGGGGGGGATACGGCTCCGATGGCGCTCAGAGCCCCTATCCTATTGTCGCTGGAAAGACAGCGGACGCGGCCGGCCCGTTCATAGAATTCCGCCAGCCTGGTGGGCAGGTAGGCGGGATATCCCTCTTCACCGGGCATCTCTTCCAGCCGCCCCGACATCTCCCTTAAGGCCTCGGCCCAGCGGGAGGTGGAGTCAGCCATCAGGGCCACGCTGTAGCCCATATCGCGGAAATACTCGGCAATGGTGATACCGGTATATATGGAGGCCTCACGGGCCGCTACCGGCATATTGGAGGTGTTGGCGATGAGAACGGTGCGCTTCATCAGGGGCTCCCCGGTCCTGGGATCCTTAAGCATGGGAAATTCCATCAATACACTGGTCATCTCGTTGCCCCGTTCGCCGCAGCCCACATAGACGATAATCTCGGCATCGGCCCACTTTGCTAACTGATGTTGAATAATCGTCTTCCCACTTCCAAATGGACCGGGCACACAGGCCGTTCCTCCCTTGCCAATGGGAAACAGGGCATCTATAACCCGCTGTCCCGTAACTAAGGGAGTTTCAGGCATCAGTTTTTCCTGATAAGGCCGGAGTTTTCGCACCGGCCATCTCTGCATCATCGTTATGTCCTGGATGTCTTCTGGTCCTTTCACCTTAGCGACGGTCTCCTCAACTGTAAATTCGCCCTCTTTTATCTCTACGATCTCTCCTTCAACGCCATGGGGAATCATAATCTTATGAAGGACCACCTTGGTTTCCTGCACTGTTCCGATAATATCCCCGGAGCTGACCTTATCGCCGTTCTTTACCGTGGGTTGAAATTTCCATTTCTTTTCCCTATCGAGACCGGGAAGGCTAATGCCCCGGGTGACGTAATCCCCCACCATCTGGCGGATGACATCTAAGGGCCGCTGGATGCCGTCATAGATGGATGTGATCAGGCCGGGGCCCAATTCCACGCTCAGGGGTTCACCGGTGGAAACGACCTTCTCCCCGGGACCAATGCCCCCCGTCTCCTCGTAGACCTGAATGGAAGCCTTATCGCCCCGCAGTTCAATAATCTCCCCGATAAGGTTCTTATCGCTGACCTTCACCACATCAAACATCCTGGCATCGTCCATGCCATCGGCCACCACCAAAGGCCCAGATACCTTGATAATCTTTCCCTCTTTCATCCTTAATCCTCTATAGAAAAATAGCAACAATTCACCACGGAATATCGCGGAACTACACAGAAGCCTTCATCCCGCTTGGGCGGGACATCAGCTCTAATTTTGTTCACGATTTTTCAAGGCTAGAAATAGGAATATTAACAGGGGTTAATACGGCTTAAACTCATCGCCATTTTTAGCCTTTTTAGCCCTTCATACCTTCTTTAGCCTTTTGAAGCCTTTTACAGCCTTTTTCAGCCTCCTCGTTACTTATTAAAGTCTTGAGAACTTTAGTTCGTTAGGATTTCAGAAACTGATTTCTCCTTTGTGCCTTACAAAATATCAGCACCAACCGCTTTCCTAACGGCCCTTTTGATCTCTTCTGTTCCCAATCCCTGGCTTCCCCTAAGATTGGGAAGGACGGTAATGCTGGGCAAGGTTTTATCCCTGATTTCATCAATCTGCTCTCGGCAGGCCCTGAAAACCCCCTCGGTGACGAAGATGATGGAGTAATTCCCTGTCAAGGCCCTGGCTAAGACCTCCTTCTCCTCCCCGTCCTTTACAAAATAGAGTGATAATCCAAAGGCTTTAAAGGCCCAGATAGAATCCCTATCCCCCACCATGGCGATTTTAGACATAGACAATCCCAGTTATTGCCGTTTAGCAGTTGAGCTAACGCGCGCGGTTTATCGCGTCGCTGTTCAGTGCCTTGTTAGGTTTTGTTTTCATCTTAGCGGACTCTTTCCATTCCCCTCCAGCTCCTTTCGTCTGAAATCCGTGCTACGTCCAGATGGCGATCAGGGCCATAAGGCCGAACCCACACATGATGAGAAGACTTTTACGCCAGCGGTCATGGGGTTGCTCGAAAACTTCCTGGATAATGTCGACCACCGCAACATAAAGAAACGTTCCCGCGGCAAAAGCATCAAAACTCCCCTCAAATATGGCATCCAAATTGCCCGAAAATACCGTTGAGAGGACCGTTCCGAGAATCACTCCAAAGGGAGTCATGGCAGAAAATAAGCAAATGATTGCGACATGCCTGGAGGTGGGAAAATCACTTTCTCTCAGACTGACGCCGAGCGCAAAGGCAGCCGCTCCCTTGTGTGCGATGATGGCAATGAATATGGCTATAGATGATGCCAGTGTTGCCTCCAGCCCCAATGATGCTCCTGCGATGATTGAGTGAACCGAAAGGATGACGCAAAGCACGAAAGGGTAGACACGCCGCCCCTTGGACATCGTTCCCACATCCTTGCTTCCGCCCAATCCCGCCTTTTCCAGCAACAGCACGAGGAGAAATCCCACACCACAAATGAGAGCGGGGAAAGGGAAATCAATGTCTCCCGCAAACGCTTTGAAGTTTTCCCACGCATCCGGAAGCATGTGCAGGAGTCCGGCACCAAGGAACACGCCACCGGAAAAGGCATGGCCCAGCGTTAGCTGTCGCTTTCCTTGCTGGGACACCCTCATTCGTGTGGGCGTGATTCCCGCGAACAAACCTGCGGCAAAAATAACTAAAAGAGAAAGAATCTTGAACCAGAGTATTTCCATGATCGATGACCTAACATATTATTCACCCGCACGTTTATAAGTATTGACAATCGAATCTTATGGTTAAACTCATAAATTTTAAGTACATGGATTCATATATTAAGTCTCTACCTAACTACAGCTAATATATCATCTTCAACCTTGCTTCCAGGGTTACCCGATCTATACCAAGAGCGATCAGACACCGTTTGCAACGGTGTCTTTTAATCTCCTGTAATTTAAAAAAGTTACCTAAAACACCCGTAGGGTGTTTGATCACTTTTTGCTAAGCCCTTCTTTCCGCTCCGTCCTTTACAAAATAGAGTGATAACCCAAAGGCTTTAAAGGCCCAGATAGAATCCCTGTCCCCCACCATGGCGATTTTTGACATAGATAACCGACCTTATTATTGTTTAATGAAGAAGCTTACAGGCGCCACTAGGCGTCCGGTGCAGCACCTGGATGGCCCCCTGACCTGTTTCCTTTTAGCCAAAAATCAAACGACCGACCCGGCACGAAAATATCCAAACCAATGGAAGGTTCGTCCGAAGGATTCATGACAACATGTGGCTCTCCACTTGGAATGTAGGCAGCATCGCCTTCGCAAAGATGTTGTTCACCGTCGTTGTCCGTAATGATTGAAAGTCTTCCTTTTAGAACTACAAGAACCTGTGCGTTGGAGTGGTCGTGTCGGGGAGAGGCGTGCTTCTGTGGCTTGACGAAATGCTCAACTGAGATGTCATCTTGATTGCAAATGCTAACCCGTTTCCAGTCCTTTTCAGGTTCATAATTCTCGGCTTGGTTAAAATGAATAACCTTCATTTGATTTCTCCTTGGGG